>JAKAWF010000193.1 GCA_021817025.1 bacterium | reverse complement strand
TTCCCGTCCCGGTTCCCGACCGGCGCCGATTGCCGGTGGACCACCTGGAGTGGCCGAGCTGGCCGGAGGGCTGCACCTGTCCTGACCGCGGCTGCCACGGGGGCTGGCGGCTCTCGGATGGCCGGTGCTTGAGCTCACAGGGTGGCGGGCGAACGCCAGTGACGGCGGCACCGTATTCGACCGAGCTCGGACGCCGCTGAGGGTCCGGTTCATGGCCTGCTGGGGGTTCGCCACCCAGAAGGATGGCGTTTCCGACCCCCGGGCTCCAGCGGGCGCCGGACATCGGTTCCTGCCAGGCCGCTTGGGCGGTGTCGCACCGAGTGGGCTCGCTGCTCGTGCGGCCGGGCCGGGACCGTGGAGATGGATGAGTCCTTCATTGGCGGCAAGGAGCCGGGGCTGGCCGGGGGAAGGGCAAGCAGCTCCTGGTCGGCATTGCCGTCGAGCGCCCAGAGGCTTTGGCCGGTGCCGAATGGCCGCACCCGCCGACGCCTCCACGAAGTCCCCGCGCGCCCTCCTCGTCGACCATGTCGAGCCTGGCTCTACCCTCGTCACCGATGGGTGGCAGCCCCACCGGGGGGCCGCTGCGGGCCTCTACACCCATGAGCGGCTCATCGTCCCCGAGCTGGAAGCGGGGCACTTGCTCCCCGTGGTCCATCGCCTCGCGTCCTCCCCCAGCGGTGGGTGCTCGGCACCCGCCCAGGGCGAGTGGACGCGACTCAGCTGGCGAGCGATCGCGATGAGGTCGGGTTCCGCTTCAACCGCGGCCGAGCCCGGAGTCCGGGGCTCGTCTTCCACCGGGTCCTTGATCACGGCGGCTCATGAGCCAGTGCGCTACCGGGACCTGATCATGAAACGTACGCCCACGGCGGGGCGCCACCGTCTTCCCGGTGGCCAGGGCCATCCCCCAAGCCTTGGGCGCACTCCATCTGGCCACCCATGGCGATCTGATTGGCCTCGCACAGGGTTGGCCGGAAGTGCCCTCCTGATGGTGAGCAACTGGCGCTGGCCCGAGGAGATGTTGGAGGCGTCCCCGTCCAGGAGGGTGTCATAGCCGCTGGACCTGGGGGCGCTGAGCCATGACGCCAGGGCGCTCTGGCTTGGAACTGCCTATCGAAACTTCGCCGGCCGCCCAGACGGCGCTGCCTGGCGGCACGGCCCTCTCCTACGCTTCGTCCAGGTTGGCGAAGTAGGCGGAGACGGCGTGGTCGAGCAGCTCGGGACTGAGTCGCGGCTCGACTCCGAAATAGGCGGCGGCGTGGATCAGGTGATCCAGGATGTCCCGTGGCTCACAGCCATGGAGGGGCCTGCCAGCCTTGTGGTAGTGCTCCTCGAGCAGGTAGCTAACGGCCTCGGGATCGTAGACCAAGCCCATGCTCTCGCAGGCACGACGAAAGATTCGCCCGTACTCGATCACAGAGGGGTTGGGCACCTCCACCTTGTAGCGGATGCGCCGCAGGAAGGCCTCGTCGACCAGCTCCTTCGGCTTCAAATTGGTGGAGAGGATCAGAACCTCGGTGAACGGTACCTGGACGGTGGTCCCGGCCCGAGAGATGTTGAGATAGTCGTAGCCAGCCTCCAGCGGCACGATCAGACGGTTGAGCAGATCCTGAGGGCTGAGCTTCTGACGCCCGAAGTCGTCCACCAGAAAGAGCCCCCCATTGGCCTTGAGCTGGAGGGAAGACTCGTAGAAGCCCATCCTGGGATCGAAGCTCAGCTCCAGCTCCCGTCCGGTCAGCTCGCCTCCGGCGATCACCACCGGCCTGGTACAGAACGCCCATCGGGTGTCGTGGAGGGGGAGCTCAGCCGGCACCGGCTTGTGATGCACCGGGTCGAACACCCGGATCACCTCGCCCTTCACGAAGATGGCGTGGGGCACGAAGATGGGGTCTCCCAGCATGGTGGCGCAGGCGGCCGCGATGGTGCTCTTGCCGTTGCCCGGCGGACCGTACAGGAAGATCGACTGGCGCGACCCCAGCGCCGGGCCCAGCCGGTTGAGCACGCTGGGCGGCAACACCAGGTGATCGAGAGCGGCCCGGAGCAGCTGGTGGGTGACCATGGGAGTGGTGCGGCCCTGGTGGCGGGCCACCGCGACGTACACCTCCAGCGGCACCGGCGCCGGTCCCGCGTACTGGCTGATCTCAATCAGCTCCCGGGCCCGCTCGCGCCCGGTCTTGCTGATCACGTACTGGAGCCCCTCGGCGAAGCCCTCGTCGCTGCCCACCGTGCCTCGAACGCCGGTGGTGCCGCAGTAGGACTCATCGGAGAGGAACTTGATCGCGTCGCTCACGATGTTCCAAGGCAGGCAGGAGTGGCGGGCGAGATCCCGGCCCAGCATCCCCCCGTTGAAGTAGAGGATCTTGAGGATCAAGTCGGCTATGAACGAGAAGGGGAGTCCTGCCTCCTTGGGGCTCTGGGGGACGGGGGGGAACCCGATCTGGCTCCTGGCCGCTGGCGGGGCGCTGAGAGTGGCTGCAGACATTGGCTTGGAACTCAAACTCCTGGCCGGGAGACGCTCCCGGAATGGCTCGGCCAGCCGAGTCTGCCACCAAGTGATCAAAGCTCATCCCTGGTGGGGCAGGTGTTTGCACAGTTGTGATCTGCTCGGGACGCTCCCGTAACCGGACTCCTCAAGGACGCGCCGAGACCGGAGTCCGCCAGCCTGCCATAATCTGCGGAAGGCGGGCAACTCCCTCCGCCCTCCCAAACGATGCAGGAAGTCACCCCCTCCGCCACCAGACGGGGCGCCACTCGCGGCCGCTCTTCCCACCGCCGGATCGGTCGCAGCTCCGGAGGTGAGAGCTTCTGGCGTCACCACCGCCTCTTCCGACGGGCCACTCTGACCCTGCTGGTACTGGTCCTGTTCGGTTGCGCCGGGGCCGGTTCCGGGTTCCTGGTGCTGGCGGCTTTTCAGGTCGGGCTGCCCAGCGTCACTGATCTCCCCAACCTCGGCCCACCGCGGAACAGCTACCTGCTGGCCAGCAACGGCACCCTGCTCACGGTGCTGCACGAGCCCGGGCAGCAACACATCCACGTCACCCTCGCCCAGGTCAGCCCCTGGCTGGTCAAGGCCACCGTCTCGGTCGAGGACCGCCACTTCTACCAGAACACCTCCTCCGTCGACCTGCCCCGCATCGTGGAGTCGGGGCTGCACGACCTGACCAGCCACGGCTCGCTGCAGGGGGCCAGCACCATCCCCGAGCAGCTGGCCAAGATCTCGTTTCTGACCCCGGACCAGACGATCACCCGCAAGATCCGGGAACTGCTCCTGGGCTACGAGATCGCCCGCACCTTCACCCCCAACCAGATCCTCCAGATGTACGTCAACCGGATCAGCTACGGCAACCAGGCGGTTGGGATAGGCACCGCGGCCGAGCTCTACTTCCACATCCCGGCCAGCCAGCTGGACCTCGCCCAGGCCAGCATGTTGGCCGGCATCCCGGACGCCCCATCCGCATTCGACCCGCTCGCCTACGTGGGCACCAAGGGTCCCAACTACGCCAAGCTGCGGCAGCAGGTGGTGCTGTCGACGATGGTCACCAACCACTACATCACCCAGGCCCAGGCTGCCGCCGCCTACCGGCAGCCGCTCACCTACTATCCCTGGGAGGACAGCATCCCCAATCTGGCGCCCAACTTCACAGCCTATGCGGTGGGACGCCTCCAACGACGCTTCGGCGACGCCTATCTCAACCCCGGCGGGTGGACCATCTACACCTCCCTCAACATGAGCGACCAGCAGCTGGCTGAGTCGGTCATCCAGAACCCCGCCAACAACGCCCGCCTGCTCCGCGACTACAACATCGGCGACTCGGCCTTGGTCTCGCTGGATCCTCGTGACGGGGAGATCCTCGCCATGGTGGGCACCAGCAACTACAACGGCCCGGTGGGCCAGGTGAACATGACCACGGAACCGCGACGGCCAGGCTCCACCTTCAAGATGTTCACCTACACCGCCGCGATCGCCTCCGGCAAGTTCACCATGACCACGCCGGTCCTGGACGCTCCCATCGACATCAACGGCTACTCGCCCCAGAACTATGAGAAGTACTTCAGCGGGATCTGCCAGTTGCAGCTATGCCTGGGCAACTCCATCAACATCCCGGCGGTGAAGGTGGAGATGATCACGGGCCTGCCCAACGTGGTCAACACGGCGGAGCGGATGGGAGCCTCGCTGCTACTCAATCCCCAGAACACCTACGGGAACGCCTTGACGCTGGGCGGCCTCTCCATCGGGCTCACCGAGCTCCAGCTCGCCACCGGAGCCTCGGTGCTGGCGAGCGGCGGGGTCCTGCACCAGCCCACCGCTATCCTCCAGGTGGTCAGCGGCGGGACGACGGTCTACCGGTACAACGTGGCCGGCAACTCCACCCAGGTGGTCCCCCCCAACGTGGCCTACATCATGAACGCGATGCTCTCCAACAACAACAACCGGATCAGGGACTTCGGCCCCTACGCGCACCTCACCCTCCCCGGGCGACCAGTGTCGGCCAAGACCGGCACCTCCGATGCCCAGAATGCCGCCGGGCAGTACAGCAACAACATCGAGGACAACTGGACCTTCGGGTGGACGCCCCAGCTGGTCACCGGCGTGTGGGTCGGCAATCCCGACGGCAAGACCCTCTCCAGCGTGACCTCCGGCATCAGCGGGGCCGCTCCCCTCTGGCAGAGCTACATGGAGCTGGCCCTGGCCCACCAGCCGGTCCTCTGGTACGCAAAGCCCGCCAACCTGGTCCAGGTAGGCACCGGCCCCTACCCCTACTATTACCTGCCCAACACCGTCAGCACCGCCAACCAGCCGGTGAACTGCCCCCCCGCTTACCAATCGAACTGGAACGGGACCTGCTGAGCACCTGCCCTGAGTCTGGTCTTTGGGCAAGAGGCCGGTCAGGTCCGGCAGGCACCACCGATGCGCCGGCGTGGTCCCCTTTGGCGGGTGCCGGTGGGAGCTCATCCGGAGTGGTGCCGACCCGGCACTTTGCCGAACAGCCCGGCGCCTCCTGGTGCTGGCCTGTGCCCTCCCGTCGCGATGTCCCCGGAGACGTTCCGGCGGAGCAGCACTTGACTCGGCCATGGCTGCTTGCAGCCCTGGGAATTGGGCCAGGGTGAGCCTGGCAGCTTGGTAGTCGACGCGGGCCGTGCCCGGGTCGAGATGGTCGGGCTATCGACCTAGACCCCGGGTGCGGGACGCTCTCCCCAGTTTCCCGACCGGCCTTCGCTGCATGCCGCCTCCTTTACGCCGGAGTGGTTCCAGGCTGCTCCAGAATCCGAGGCCTGGACTGCTGCCCTCGCCCAATCCTGCGGGGCTCGGCTCACTCGTTCCCTTACGGGAGCCATTTTCGACGCGGCAGAGTCCACTCTCATCACGGCCTGCAGCTTCGCTTCTCCTCGCTTCGACGCCAAGATCTCGCCGGACGCCGGAGGTTGCCTACCGGGCTCCTCTGGTGGCTTGCCCGGACGGGACGCACACCCGCTGGTCGATCAGCCCTTCGTCTGGGCACACCAGAACTTATGGCCACCGGCTTAGGCTCAGGAGAGCGGCTCGAGGCCGGCAGGGCTCACGGCAATCTCCAGGGTCGGGGGGATCACCACGGGGCGGCTGGCACCGATCCCGGGCTGCCCCCGCACCATGACATGGACCGTGTAGAACCCGGGTGCCCGGGGAACTGAGAATGCGAAGGCCTGGCTCGGCGCCTCACCGGAAAGGCAATACTGGGGGAGCGCCTGGGGCGGGGCGGCGACCGTCACCCCGCGACTGTTGGCGTAGACCAGCACGAAACCGGGGCCGCCGCAATAATTGGGCAGAAGTCGGTCTGAGGGTGCGGTCACCTGGACTCGGAGCAGGCCAGCTGTGCTCGTCGCTGCCAGCGTCCATCCGCCCCTCATCGCCGCGGCAACCAGGGTTGGCGAAGGCCTGGGCCGGGTTGGCTGGGTCGGACCAGAGCTGGATGTTGATCCGCACCCAGCAAGGGCCACCGCCGCCAGTCCGGCGATGACGACAGTGGTTCCGGTCTTGCTGCAGGCGCTGTGCCGGAGACCTGCCCAACTCGCGCCGGCGCACCACCTCTTGCGCCAGATGGGCGAGGGCCCAGAGCAAAGTCTCAGGTTCCCGGTCGGGCCAACTTCTGCACGGGCCTGACGCCCGGTCCAAACCACGCCACCAATACTGCCACCACCGGGTCGGAGGTTGATCGAAGCAAGTGGTCAGCGGCCCCGAGCAGCAACTGGTAGTCCACTGCTCAAGAACTGTTCGGATCCCGATCGATGCTCAACCAGCGGACTCAGCCCGGCTCCCGGCGATGCCCTGCGACAACCGTTACTTCCCAAGCTGGCAACGTCGGCCAATGAGGGAATCTCTTCCCCCAGGCATGTGAGACCGGGTTGTCGCCCCGGTGGCGGCGCAGGGGCATGGGAGCCGCTGGCCTGACCGGTCGCCCATCAGTCGGGCGGCACGGTGAGCCAGGGGTGAGAGCCCGGCTCCCACCCTTGCCTGGAGGCCCCAGGGTTGGAGCCGAGTGCCTGCTCAGGCACAACCCACCACGGTCCCAGCTGGAACGGCGCTTCCCCATCGCCTCAGCCGCCCGGCGGAGTTGATGCGGGTGCCGGCCGGTCTCGCGATCGGTCCTCGACAGGCGCTTCGCTCCCGGGAGC
>JAKAWF010000192.1 GCA_021817025.1 bacterium | reverse complement strand
GCACACCCTGAGCGGCCGCCAGCACTTCTACCTGGACCACGAATGGATGCTTGAGCTGGGTGAGGGGTTACCCATATTCAAACCGCCATTGAACTATCGCCTTCACTTCGGCGACCAGCAGATCGGGCAGGCCGGGCGGCTGGAGGTGACGGTGCGCTACCTGACGCCGCACTCAAAGTGGTCGATTCACTCCGAGTACCAGGACAACCTCTTCATGCTGACCCTCTTCAGGGGCGGGCCGGTGATTTGGATAGGTGAGGAGGACGCCGCTGCCATCGACGTGAGGGACAACGATTGGATCGAGGCCTACAACCGCAACGGGGTGATCACCTGTCGTGCCGCGGTGACGCACCGGCTACCTCGAGGGGTGTGTCTGATGTACCACGCCAAGGACCGTCATGTGAACGTACCCCTAAGCGAGTTGCACGGTAACCGGGGCGGGGTCGACAACTCCCTGACCCGGGTCGTCTGGAAACCCACTCACCTCATCGGTGGCTACGCCCAACTCTCCTTCGGATTCAACTATTTCGGGCCCACCGGCTCGCAGCGTGATGAGATCACCGTACTCAGCAAGCGTCAGTCGCAGGTGGTGTACTGATGAAGGTCCGCGCCCAAGTCGGGATGGTGATGAATCTGGACAAGTGCATCGGCTGTCACACCTGCAGCGTGACCTGCAAGCAGGTGTGGACCAACCGACCGGGGACGGAGTACGTCTGGTTCAACAATGTCGAGACCAAGCCCGGCCTGGGATATCCGCGCCGCTGGGAGGACAACCAAAAGTGGCAGGGGGGCTGGAAGCTGGACCGCCGAGGCCGGCTCCGGCTTCGGGCCGGCGGGCAACTGCGCAAGCTGCTGACAATCTTCTGGAACCCTGACCTCCCCACCATCGACGACTACTACGAGCCCTGGACCTATGACTACCACACTCTGATCGACGCCCCTCTTTCCGATCGCGACCCGGTTGCCCGGCCGCAATCGCAACTCACGGGACGACGGATGGATGTCCAGTGGGGTCCGAACTGGGACGACATGCTGGCAGGGGCCCCCGAGACAGCTGGGCGCGACCCTGACCTGGCCGGTCTGCAGGAACAGGTCAAGTTGACCTACGAACGCACGTTCATGTTCTACCTGCCCAGGATCTGCGAGCATTGCCTCAACCCCTCCTGCGTCGCCTCCTGCCCCTCGGGGGCCATGTACAAGCGCGAGGAGGACGGCATCGTCTTGGTCGATCAGGAGAAATGCCGAGGCTGGCGCTTCTGCGTGTCGGGCTGCCCTTACAAGAAGGTCTACTTCAACCATCACACCGGTAAGGCGGAGAAGTGCACGCTCTGCTATCCGAGGATCGAGCTCGGGCTGCCCACCGTGTGCTCCGAGACCTGCGTCGGCCGGATTCGCTACCTGGGCCTCGTACTGTACGACGCCGACCGGGTCCGGGAGGCGGCTTCCGAGCCAGACGAGAAGCATCTCCTCGACGCGCAGCTGAGCGTATTTCTCGATCCTGCGGATCCGGCGGTGCAGAGCCAGGCGAAGGCCGATGGCATCCCTGACGACTGGATCGAATATGCCCAGCGCTCCCCTGTGTACGCTTTGGCTCACCGCTGGCGGGTCGCCCTCCCGCTTCACCCCGAGTACCGCACCCTGCCGATGGTCTGGTACGTCCCCCCACTTTCGCCGGTGGTGAACGCCCTAGAGGGGGACGGCTACGAGGCCGACCCCGACGAGCTGTTCCCCGCCATCGACGCCATGCGCATTCCCATGGACTATTTGGCCAACATACTGGCCGCCGGCGACCGGGAGGTGATCCGGCAGGCACTGCGCCGACTCGCGGGCATGCGCGGCTACATGCGCAAGCTGGAGGTGCTGGGAGTTCGTGACCAGCAGGCCGCCGCCGCCGCGGCCCTGGAGCCTTCCGAAATCGAGGCGATGTACCGCCTGCTGGCAGTGGCCAAGTACGAGGACCGGTATGTGGTGCCTCAGGCCCACAGCGAGCAGGCACAGCGGCTGGCGGAGCTCCCGGGGACCTGCGGTCTGGACTTTGAGGGTGGGCCGGGCAACTGTGGGGCTCTGCCCCGACCGGCTCAGGGCATCAATGACACCTTCATGATCCACAATGGGAGGGCCGGTGGTCACCGGTTCGTACCGCTTCCGGTGGTGAACCGCGGGTCTGGGCACGGTGCGTGATGCCGAGGGGTGGGCGCAGGGACCTCTACAAATTGCTCTCGGTGCTCCTTCAGTACCCCGGAGATGAGGTCGAGGGCGCTCACTCCGAGCTGGAGGCCGCATCTCGGCAATGTGCGGCCGGAGCGCAGCGCGAGCTGTCCCATTTCTTGGCCTACTGGGAAGCCACTCCCTGGCCCAGGCTGCGGGAGGAATATGTGGCAACGTTCGACCTCCAGCGACGGTGCAGCCTCTATCTCACCTATTTCACCCATGGCGATACCCGCAGACGAGGGCAGGAGCTGCTTCGTCTCAAGTGGTTGTACCGGGCGGCTGGGCTGGAGCTGGAAGGACCGGAACTGCCGGATTACCTGCCGGTGATGCTGGAATTCGCCTCCCTGGTGGGTGGCGGGGCCGGCCGGGAAGTGTTGCAGGAGCAGCGCATGGGACTCGAGGTGCTGTGGTTGCGATTGAACGAACTGGACAGCCCGTACGCACACCTGATCCAGCTCATCCGTCGGAGTGTGGCGCCACTTGCCGCATCTCAGTTGGAGGTGGTGCGCAGGCTGATCCAGGATGGCCCACCCGCCGAAGCGGTCGGTCTGCGACCATTCGCCCCTCCGGAGGTGATGCCTTGGGCAGAGGTGCACCGGTGACTCTGGAGGAGGCGCTACTGTTCGTGGCCCTGCCATACTCCTCCATCACCCTGTTTGTGGCCGGGCACATCTGGCGTTACCGGCACGACAAGTTCGGATGGACCAGCCGTTCCACCCAGCTTCTGGAACGGCGCTGGCTGGCCTGGGGCAGCAACCTCTTCCACTACGGGGCCCTGGCGGCCATCGGAGGCCATGTGGTCGGGCTGCTCATCCCCGAGCAGCTGACCCATGCGGTCGGCATCAGCGAGGGAGCCTATCACCTCTTCGCCGCCGCCGCTGGAACCGTCGCCGGCCTCGCCTGCATCGCCGGTTTCGTGATCCTGGTCGGGCGGCGCGCCTACTTCCCCCGGGTTCGCCGCACAACCACCCGGACGGATATCGTGGTCTACTTGGTGCTGGCGGCAATCATCGTCCTCGGCCTCATCGAGACCATCGGCTTCAACACCCTGGGCTCGGGTTACAACTACCGCCCCACCATCGGGGTGTGGTTTCGCAGTCTCCTCTGGCTGCATCCCGAGCCTCGGCTCATCGCCGGGGCCCCGCTCGTCTACCAGCTCCACGCCACCCTGCCCTGGCTCCTTTACGCAGTCTGGCCCTTCAGCCGCTTGGTTCATGCCTGGAGCCTGCCGTGGCAGTACCTGGGCCGCCCCAACATCCTCTATCGCCGGCGCTACGGTCTCGCCAAGCGCTGAGGGCGGGTGGAGATGACGCGGAACCCTCGGGAGGCCAACATGGTTGAGCTTCGCTTTCGCAGCCGGCTCGAAGCGGACTTTGAGCGCGTGCGCACGGTCCTCCAGGGGCCGGCCGAGCGCTGGTTACCCGGGCGCCAGCAGTCGGACGGGACCTTCCTGGTGGGCCTCCGGGCTGGTGAGCCTCCCCTGGGGCTGAAGCGAGAGGCTCGGATGTCGGTTGCCCCGGCGCAGCCGTTCGGTTGGGGGGTGGTCGTCCCAGTGGAGTGGCGGGCAGCGGTGCATCCCGGGCTCTACCCAGTCCTCCTCGGGTACCTGAGAGCCGAGCCGGCCCTGGACGGGGGCACCCGGCTGCGCTTCGATGCGCGCTACACGCCTCCGGGAGGTGGGGTCGGGAGCGCCGCCGATCGCGCCCTCCTGCATAGGCTGGCGCGCGCGACCGTGGACAAGTTCTTCACGGAGGTGGCCTCGGGGCTGCGGGATGCGGCCGCGGGCGGGGTTGCCTAGCTGGATTCGCTGCGCGCGGCTGGGTTGGTTCCGGGCCTGGGGGGGATGGTCAAGGGGCTGGTACCGCCCGCCTCCGGCGCTGTGGTCATGGGGACCGGGATCGTTGCCATTGGGCTGGGGCTCGACCACCAGACGCTCTTCTCCCGCCTGGTCCTGGGGATGGCGGGCGTGATCTGGTGCCTCCTCGGAGGTGTTCTCACCGTCCGGCTGCTCACAGGTCGGGCGGGGTTGGAGGTCGAGGCGCGCTCACCAGCTGCCCTCACGGGAGTTGCCGGCAGCGCGGTCCTCGGAACTGCGCTCACGCTCATCGGATGGGTCTGGGCGGGGGGTGCGCTCTTGGCCCTGAGCACCGGACTGTGGCTGATCCTCGCCGGACCGGTGATACGGAGTTGGACCACTCCCACGGTGGGGGTCTCGTTCATGGTCACCGTGGCGACCGAGGCACTCGCGGTGCTGGCCGCCACGCTGGCGGCGACGATCGGGTGGGCGTGGCTGGCGGCGGCCGCAGCTGTTCCCTGGCTTGTGGGGCTTGTCGCCTACGTCTTGGTACTCTCGCGCTTCGACCTCGGCCAGCTGGCCCGGGGGCGGGGGGACCATTGGGTCTCCGGCGGGGCGCTGGCCATCAGCGCCCTCGCGTCTGGGCGGTTGACCCTGGCGGCCTCGGCGGTGGGCTGGCCGCATCAGCTGGCGAAGGATCTGGCGCTGGTGGCGTTGGGAGTCTGGGTCGCGGCAGTGGCCTGGCTGCCGGCGCTGCTTCTGGCTGAGGCGCTCCGTCCCCGGCTGGCCTACGATCTGCGCCGGTGGGCGACTGTCTTCCCGGTCGGGATGTATGCGGCCTGCAGCTTCGTTGTGGGCCGCGCCGCCAACGTGGCAGCACTGGAGAGTTTCGCCGCTGTGTGGGTGTGGGCAGGGGTCCTGGTTTGGGTGCTGGTGGCGGTCGCGACCGCGCGACGCGCTGGAAGTTCGGTTCGGGCCCGTCTCTGACCAGGTCCGCTCCGTCTCGGGCGAGGAGCGGACAGCCTATCAGGTACCCGGGGCCTGCGGGGAATCGATCAGACAGGAGCAAAGGCCGAACTCCCAAAGGGCGGAACAGACCGATATCCGCCGTAGGAACTGCTGCCAGTCACCTTCCTCAAGGGCCAGCCAGCAGGCCTCCTCGCCCAGTTGAAGGCCGCGCCACACAAGGTCGCCCAGGCGGCCCGTCGGCATCCACTCAGCATCTCTTCGCAGTTGCCGCACGAGCTGTTGGTGCCGCGGGTCGCCCGCCACCGACTCCAGCTCGCCGAGCCTAAGCGAGAGCTCCCCAGACAGATACTGCCTGGTCACTTCCCCCATCTCCACAGCGGCTGCGCGCCATCACCGTCCTGCGGACCCCGGCCCGGTGGGCTGGTGCTGCCCCCTTCTAGGTCAGCAACCCGCTCACTCTACCTGCCCGAAGGCCTTGATCTCCTCCGTCTCTTCCGCACTGAGTTCTCGCGGTGCCTGACCGCTGCTCAGCTTCTGGCTCTGGACATGGTGGCGGATGTCGTCCACGATCTCGGGATTGGCCAGGGTGGTGGTGTCCCCCACGTCGGTGAAGTTGGAGATGCCCGCGATCACCCGGCGCATGATCTTGCCCGAACGGGTCTTGGGCATGTCCGGAACGATCCAGACGTTCTTGGGTCGGGCGATCTTGCCGATTTCCGTCTCGATGGCCATCGAGACCTTCTCCTCCACCTCCTTGCTGGCGGCTATCCCTGGCTTGAGGGAGACGTACATCTCCACCGCTCGACCGCGGAGCTCGTCCACAACAGGCACCGCAGCCGCCTCGGCCACCTCCGGGACGGTGATGGTGGCCGACTCCAACTCCTTGGTCCCCAGGCGGTGGCCGGCCACGTTGATCACGTCATCGACACGGCCGAGGATGCGGAAATAGCCGTCGGCGGACTGGACCGCACCGTCTCCGGAGAAGTAGGGCCAGTCATGCCAGTCGGTGCTTTCCGGATTCCGGCAGTACTTCTGATAGTAGGTCTGGACGAACCGGTCCGGCTGGCCCCAGATGGTCTGGAAGATCCCCGGCCAAGGGTTGCGGATACACATGTTGCCCGCCCGACCGCTTCCCGCCTCCACCACCTCCCCGTTCTCGTCGTAGATCACGGGGTAGACTCCGAGCACGCCTGGGCCGCAGCTTCCCGGCTTCATCGCCTGAAGGGCTGGAAGGGTGCTCCCCAGGAAGCCTCCATTCTCGGTCTGCCACCAGGTGTCGACGATCACGGCCTCGCCCTTGCCCACTACCTCGTGGTACCAGCGCCAGACCTCAGGTTCTATGGGCTCGCCGACCGTGGTCATGTGCTTGAAGTGGTAGTTGTACTTCCCCGGCTCATCGGGGCCGACCTTGCGCAGCATGCGGATGGTGGTGGGGGCGGTGTGGAAGATGTTCACCCCCAGGCGTTCGGCGATGCGCCAAGGCCTGCCTGGGTCGGGATAGGTGGGTACCCCCTCGTACATCACCGAGGTGGTACCGAGCGCCAGCGGACCGTACACGATGTACGAGTGGCCGGTGATCCACCCTATGTCGGCGAAGCACCAGTAGGTGTCTTCGGGATGGATGTCCTGGTAGTACTTGGAAGTGCCGGTGACGTAGGCGAGGTAGCCTCCGGTG
>JAKAWF010000191.1 GCA_021817025.1 bacterium | reverse complement strand
CTCGCCCATCCCAGCACCCGGGATCCCGCGGGCGGGCAGAGCTCGCTCGCCGACCCCAGCACCCGGGATCCCGCGGGCGGGCAGAGCTCGCTCGCCGACCCCAGCACCCGGGGTCCCGCGGGCGGGCAGAGCTCGCTCGCCGACCCCAGCACCCGGGATCCCGCGGGCGGGCAGAGCTCGCTCGCCGACCCCAGCACCCGGGGTCCCGCGGGCGGGCAGAGCTCGCTCGCCGACCCCAGCACCCGGGGTCCCGCTCACCGGCGGGCCGCCGGATCCAGCTTCCACCGCAAGCCGTAGCTGAGATCAGCCGCCGGATCCCGGGGACGCGGAGGGGCAGCGGCGCGAACCCGCTTCCCAGCTGGCTCGACTGACACAAGCCCGGCCGCGGCCACGAATGCCCCTTGCTCCAGCCAGCCGGCTGACCCTGCCTGTGGGCGGCGGCTGTTCGCGGGCCGGCCCCGGGTGGTCCATCCCGAAGGACCAAGGGCAGCTCGGCCGCCACGGCAAGCGCCCATCCGCGGTTCCCCTGAGGCGGTCTTGGCCAGGGCCCGCCATCTTCTCGGAACCCGTTGACGCCGCCCCGGCGCCGGCCCATACAACTCCCAGTTGTGGGGAGTCGAGGAGTGACGGGATGCCCATCGTGGAAGTGAAGTTGATCGAGCGTGTCTTCAGCGAGGAGGAGAAGCGCCAGATGATCGAGCGGCTGACCGACGTCATGGTCAGCATCAGCGGTGAGGCTGTTCGCCAGAGCACCCACGTCGTGATCGAGGACGTCAGGAGCGGGCAGTGGGGGATCGGCGGTCGCCCCATCACCACCGAGATGGTTCAGGATATGGCCGGCCGGCAGGCGGCCACCGCCTGAGGCCACCCTGAGCGCTGCCTGACAGAGCGAAGCCGGCGGCGACAGGTGGGCGGCGGGCGCGGTCGTGCGCCAAGGTTGGGGCCGTCGGCCGGGGGCCAGGGCCCATCATCCGGTCGAGCCCTGGGCGGCGCCCGCGGCGCCTCATCGCAATCGTGAACCGTCCTCTTGCGGGCGAGCGGCGCGGCCTGGCCCTTCGCAGTTGCGGACCGGTAGGAGCCGCGGCCGGGACAGCCGGCGAAGGAACAGGAGGTGCCGCCGGCGACCATCGAAACAAACCGGGCGCTGAGCTACCAGACGGGAGTCGGCCGGAGTCGGAGGCGGGGCCATGGGCGCTGCCTCCTGGGGAGCGGGGAGGGGAATCGGGAGCTGGGAGTAGGGGGATGGTCGATTGGCTCAAGCACCGGCCCCTGTCAGGGCGGGAGCGGTCCGGCAGCAGAGGATGATGGTCCGGGGGACCCCGCGGTCTGCGGGATCAGCCGAGCCCCAGGGCTGGACCATTCGCCCCGGCCCGGCCCCGGTGGGCGCGCCGCTTACAGCTCGCGCCGCCGGCGTTGAAGAGGACCGACCTGTGCGGGAGTCGATCGAGCATCGCCGCGGCCACCATCGGTCCTCCGAGGTCAGGCTCCCTGGGCTCACCCCCAGATTGAGTGGCAACCGCGGTGCCATTCTCCAGGAGCCCTGGGTTCGGGTGGCCCCAGGGCATGTTGGACGGGCCGTGCCTGCGAACCTGCCCCGAAGCATGGCTCGCGGCAGCCATGGCGCCGGGCGGGTTTGGGCAAGAACTTGTCCCCGGCTTTGACCGGGGCCTTCGTGGTCGCCTTGCCCAGGCTTGGCTCTGGACGGGCGGGCGGCGGATACTACCATCGCAGCACATGGAGACGATAGGAGTTCGGGAGCTACAGCAGCATGCCTCCGCCGCCCTGCGACGGGTGGCGCGGGGGGAGACCCTGGGGATCACTGCCCGGGGACGGCTGGTGGCAGTTCTCAGCGCCCCCTCGGACCGCTGGGGAGCGGCCGCCCTGATCGCCTCCGGCAGGGTCCGGCAGCCCCGGCTGGGTCGGGAGTCGCTGCCGGAGCCTGAAGCTGGTCTGAGGGGGAGCGCCGAGGTGCTCGAGGAGCTCAGGGCCGAGCGCTGGTGACCTGGTACCTGGACACCTCAGCCTTCCTCAAGCTCATCACCAAGGAGGCGGAGTCGAAGGCGATGCGCGACTGGTACTCCACCCACAGCCAGTGCTGGCCGTCGCAGCTGCTGCTGACCGAGGCGACCAGGGCGGGCGCTCGCCTGGGCCTCGGGGAAGCGCTGGTCGCCAACGCTCTGGACACGGTGGGGCTGGTCCTTCCCAGCGGCACCACCTACTTCGCCGCGGCCAGGCTGCCTCCACCCGAACTGCGGTCGCTGGAGGCGCACCACCTCGCCACTGCCATCGAGATCGGCTCCGATCTGGAGGGTATGGTGGTCTACGATCAGCGCCTGAAGGCAGCGGCCGAGGCAGCATCGATCCTGACCGTCAGTCCGACCTGAGCCGCCCCGGGGCGGCGTCCAGGCGAAAGAGGGCCGATTTGGGAACTGCTACCATGCCGCCATGGGAGGGGATGTGCCGATCACAGCCGGGCAGCAGCAGCGCCGGTCCTGGGCCGAGCCCTGGAAGATCAAGATGGTGGAGCCGCTGCGGATCACCACCCTGGAGCACCGCCAGCAGGCGCTGGCCGAGGCCGGCCACAACACCTTCCTGCTGCGCTCCGAGGACGTCTACATCGACCTGCTCACCGACTCCGGCACCAACGCCATGAGCGACCGCCAGTGGGCGGCGCTGATGCTGGGGGATGAGGCCTACCCCGGCTCCCGCAACTTCTACGAGCTGGAGGAGGCGGTCGCGGAGGTCCACGGCTTCTCCAAGATGGTCCCCACTCACCAGGGCCGGGGCGCCGAGCACCTGCTCAGCCAGTGCGCCATCCGGTCCGGCCAGCTGGTCCCCGGCAACATGTACTTCACCACCACCAGGGAGCATCAGGAGCGGGCCGGGGGGATCTTCGGGGACGTGATCTGCGACCAGGCCCACGACCCCGACAACCTCGACCCCTTCAAGGGCAATGTGGACCTGGCCAAGCTGGAGGAGGTGATCGGGCGGGGCGGCCCCCAGGGCCTGGCCTATCTGAGCTTGGCCGCGACCGTGAAATGGCGGGGGGACAGCCGGTCTCGATGGCCAACCTGCGCCAGGTCCACCGGCTCTGCCGGGCCCACCAGCTGCCGATCTACCTGGACGCCACCAGGCTGGTGGAGAACGCCCTCTTAAAGGAACGGGAAGAGGGGTTTCAGGGCCGCTCGGTGGCGGAGATAGTGAGGGAGTTCTGCTCTCATACCGACGGCCGCTGGATGTCGGCCAAGAAGGACTCCCTGGTCAACATCGGCGGCTGGCTGGCGGTCAACGATGAGTCGCTCTTCGAGGAGATCCGCAACCTGGTCATCGTCTTCGAAGGGCTGCACACCTACGGGGGGTGGCCGGCCGCGACCTGGCGGCGATGGCGGTGGGGATCAGGGAGTCGGTTCAGGACGAGCATGTGCGCTCCCGGGTGGGGCAGGGCCGCTACCTGAGCGAGCTGCTGGCGGGGGCGGGCATCCCCATGGTCCAGCCGGTGGGCGGTCACGGGGTCTTCCTCGACGCCCGTCGCTTCTACCCCCACCTCTCCCAGGACGACTTCCCCGCCCAGACGCTCGCCGCCGAGCTCTACTTGGAGTCCGGGATCCGGGGCATGGAGCGGGGGATGGTCTCCGCAGGCCGGGACCCCAAGACCGGCCTGCACCACCATCCCAAGCTGGAGCTGACCAGGCTGGCGATCCCGCGCCGGGTCTACACCCAGGCCCACATGGAGCTGGTGGCCGAGGCGGTCGAGGCCGTCCACGCTCGCCGGGCCGAGGCCAGGGGCTTGGTGATGACCCACGAGCCCCGCTACCTGCGCTTCTTCCAGGCCAGGTTCGAGCCCAAGGCAAGCTGACCGCAAGCTGGCCTGCTGGCCCCCGGGCCGGGGTCCGGGGCACTGTGGCAGCTGGACCCGTTCCAGGCGGGGTTCGACTCGGATCCCGGAGCGGTTGGTGGCGCCGCCCCAGCTGAGGGAGACGGGGTTGCGGCCGGCATCCCCGAACCGGGCGGGTAGGGATCAGCCGCCCCTGGCCCCTCCGGCGCTGGTGACCGCCTCCTCCGCGACGGCAGCCTCCCGCTCGCCGGAGCGGGTCCCGAGGGGTGGTGACGCGGATTCTTGTCACGGGTCCTGGTCGCGAGAGAGTCCCCCACATCCATCCATGAGACGGGACGGCCCGTGCCGTCCGGCCGGGCCCGTGACCAGTGCCGCCTTCACATATCGGCTGGTTCCACCACCCATTCCGGTTCGCCCAGAAGCCGTCGCAAGGCGGTGTCCTGGGTGATGAGGGGAGTTGACATGCGCTCGGCCAGGGCCACGTAAACCATGTCGTAGACGGGGTGATTGTCGAAGCGCCGGGCCAGTTCCCAGGCTCGCTCCAGGTCCAGTTGGGAGTCGACCAGCCGGACCGGAAGCAGGAGCAGACGGCGATAGGCGGAGTCGGCCATGAGGCCACTCCAACGCCGGCGGCGGACACCTGTCAGGAGCGCGTTGGCAACCTCCTGGAAGAGCAGTCGGGGAGCCAGGATCGAGTCGCTCCGCTTCGCCAGTACTGCCAGCGCGGCCATGGCCGGCGATCCCGGATCGGCGCCCGGCGCCACCCAGTCGACCACCACGCTGGCGTCGATCACCGGCATTGGCTGATCAGGGGTGGCGACGGCGGTCTTCGAGGACCAGGTCCGCCGCCGATTCAGGTTGGGAGAACCCAGCCTCCGTCATGGCCGCGCGAGCGCTCTTGGCCCACTGCTCGAGAGTGTGGCCATAGCCCTGGCCGTGCTCCGCGGCCAAGGCTCGCAACTCATGCCGGGAGATGCGGAGCCGGCGTCCGTCGCGCTCGGCACTGAGGGTCCCAGCCCAAACCCAGCGCCTGATGGTCTCTGGCGAGCGACCGACCAGGATGGCTGCCTCGCGTACGTCCACTCGGTCGTCCACGATATCGGGTGGGAGCATCATCAAATTCTACTACGGGCAAGGCGCACGTTGTAGTGAACCCAAGGACGGTGCTGGTGCGCGGCCGCCGAGCTCACAGGGTGGTGCAGAGCCGGCGGGGGAGACCAGGTGGATGGCTGGCCTCGACGACCGCCATCGCCACCACCTCTTTGAAACGCGCCTGGGGCGAGAGTGCAACGGGAAGGAGCGGTGCCCCTGGAGTTCTGGCGGATCGAGGAAGAGCGGGCACCAGGCCCCCGCACGGCCTCCTGGCGGCTTCCACCCGGCCTTCGCGTGCCCGTCTGACGTGGCTCACGATGACAGCTGCTAAAGCTGCCGTAATTCAGGACAGAGGATCGGCGAACCCGTTCTCGCCGGCGCCGCCGATGAGATGGCTGCGAACCCGGCTCAGATGTTGTCGCATGGCGGCCTCAGCCTCGCCGGCATCGCGCTCGCGGAGAGCCCGGAAGATCTCCCTGTGGTCCCCCCGGTACTGATCTCGGCGCTCCTCGGTGGAGCTGCGCTGCTTCAGACTTCCCCAGGCGGGATTGGTGCGGGCCGAGGAGATCATCTCGCCGATCCTGACCAGGAAGTTGTTGTGGGTCGCAGAGACCAGACTGCGGTGCATGGCTGTATCCCACGCCTCCCACTCCAGGTAGTCTGCGGCCTGGTCGCCTCCCCGCAGGCAGCGTTCCATCTCTGCGAAGTCGGCGCTGGTGGCAGACATCACCACCAGGCGCATGATTCCCGGCTCCAGCAGGGCGCGTACGGCCACGATCTCGAAGGGACTGGTCTCCATCTGACCGTCGGTTCCGATCAACCCCGGGGCGGCGGGGGCCACGAACGTTCCCCGCCCGATCTGCCGGACCACCCGGCCATCCGCCTCCAGACATCCGAGAGTCCGCCGAACCGCAGCCCGACCGACCCCGGCCATGAGGGCCAACTCACGTTCCGTCGGCAGCCGCGCCCCCGGGCCGAGCGACCTATCGGCTATCTCTCGCCCGACCAGGTCGGCGACGATTGCTGCCGGATCTATCTGAGAACTCATGTGCCGTGATCCGATCCTACCTACGTTCCGCAGGTCGAGCGAGGCCTTCAGACCGAATTAACTGGCTGTGACGCGATCGGGCCGTAGGTGCTGAGGTCGACGCGGAGCAGGGCGAGGATCTGCTCCTGGAGCGGGCTGAGAGTGGGAGCAGCCACGGTCAGCACCTGACCACGGTGGCTGACAATCGTGGGCGCGAGTGGATCCAGCAGCTCGAGGACGCGAGCGGCGGTAGGTGCCTTGCAGGGCCGGCGCTCGTGGTAGACGGGAAGGTCGCTAATCCCGGCATCGGCCATCGCTTGCCGCAGTTGGCGCTCAATCAGAGCGTGGATGAGGAGCGCAACATAGAGACAGAAGCCGAAGGCGTCGATGCGGTAGTCACTCTTCAACTCGATGGGACAGGCCTCGAGCACGCCCTTCAACGTGGCATGGCGGCGCTCGAGACAAGGCTGTCGCTTGTAGACGGCAAGCAGCTCAGCATCGCTCATCTCGGTATCGCAAGTTACCATCGGGAAACAGCCGTCCGAGGCGGCATCGTAGGTCACCGCTGCGGCATCGGTGGACCAAGAAAGTGAGAAAGAGTGCCGCTCCAGCCGCCGATACCGCGTGTTGGGGCCGGGTCGGCCACGGTGCTCCTGGCGGTGGACATAGTGCATCTCGTCTTTGACCTCGAAGCGCACCCAGCGCGTGGCACCCGCGCCAGCGATAGCCGCTTTGGCGG
>JAKAWF010000190.1 GCA_021817025.1 bacterium | reverse complement strand
TAGCCGCTCTCAGCCCCAGGTGCTCACCCCTGGGGCTCCGCGTCCTCGCGGTCTTCGTCGGCCAGGACCTCATCGCGCTGGGCCGCGAAGGCGTCGACGAGGGCGAGGCCCTGCGGGCATGCGGCCATGTTGCCCGGGCGGCAGACCGGGCAGGTGGCCAAATGGTCGGCGAGCTCGACCGCGAGCCGGGTGAGCGGGGCGCGGCCCAAGCACAAGGTGGTAAACAGGGGTCCGTTGCCTGCTTGGGGGGTGAGTATGGGCGCTCGTGTGCGGACCACAGGCGCGGAGCCTGGCTCTCCAGCGTGCCGCCGCGGCCAGGTCGCGAGCCAATCGCGATGGGGACCACTGACGGTGGGATGGCGGCGGCGCCTGATCGTCCCCGGGTCCCTGCTTCTGGCGCTGGCGGTCTACGCAGGACTGGCGCTGTACCTCACCCACGGCGCCTGGCAGGCACCTCGGACCGAGGTCATCGGTGCTAACGGCGACGCCCCCCATGATGCCTGGTATCTCGCTTGGGTGGCCTTCGCCGTATCCCACGGCACCGATCCCCTGGTAGTCACATACCTCTCTCCTCCCGGCCACCCCATCGGGCTGATGTGGCAGGACGCGGCGCCTCTACTGGGGCTCCTGCTGACCCCGGTCACCCTGGCCGCCGGCGCGACGTTCGCATACAATCTGGGAGTGACGGCGGGCCTGGCCCTGTCCGCCACATCCGCCTACCTCACCATCGGGACCGTCTCCGTCCACCGAGGGCCCGCTTGGGTGGGCGGCCTCATCTTTGGCTTCTCGCCGTGGATCCTGGGTGAGGCTGCCGACGGTCACCTCTTCCTGGTCAATCTGTGGCTGGTTCCACCGCTCCTCTACTTCCTGGTGCGCGTGTTGCGGGCGGACCACCACCGAATGACGGACGGTCTGGTACTCGGCGCCATCGCGGCGGCCCAACTATTGATAAGCCAGGAGATCCTGGCGGACTGCCTCTTGGTGGGTGGCCTGGTCGCCATCGGCTTCGCGGTGGCGAACTGGCGCCGCCTTCGTCAGTGGTTTCGGCAGGCGGGGAGGGAGACGGGCCTCGCTGCGGGTACGTTCGCGGTGTTCGCGGGAGTGCCTCTGGCGGCCGCCTTCTTTGGACCGGGCCACGGCCTACATGACTCGCTTGAGAGTCCCTTCGGCTTCTTTGATGATCTGCTCACCCTGGTGGTGCCGAAGGGTGGACTGCTGGGTCCCGCTCCACTTCTGGAGTCACTGGGAAATCGGCTTGCTCCCGGCTTCGGTCCTGCGCTCTATCTCGGCCTCCCGCTCGTGCTGATCATCACTTGGGCGGGATGGCGTTACCGCGCCGACCCTTGGGTGCGGGGATCGGTGCTGGTAGCGGCTTCCGCGGTGGTGCTGTCGCTCGGACCAGAGCTGACCGTCGCAGGACTGCGCACCGAGGTCCCCCTGCCCTGGGCGATCCTGGTGCACCTCCCCATCTTCTCCGTGATGGCGCCGGATCGGATGGGCAGTATCGCCTGTCTGGCGGTCGGGCTGTGCCTGGCACTCGTGCTTGACCGTCACTGGCCCGAGCGGATGGATGCCCTGGTGGCTGGTCCGGCGGCCCTAGCACTGGTCGCCGTCCTGCCCCTGGTGCCTTCTGGTCCGCTGGCCCGGTGGATCGTGCCAACTCCGGCCTTCTTCACTGCGGCACACTACCTGCAGAGCATCCCCCAAGGTAGCGAGGTCGCCGTGGCAGGACCCGGCGTCCGTTACAACGTGGACGCGATGGTGTGGCAGGCGGACTCGGGCTTCCGGTTCCGGCTTCCATGGGGATACGCCATTACTGCGGGCCCCCACGGGAGGAGGATCAGTGCGGTCCCCGACGGGGCTCTTGGCGCCCTCTGGCAGCAGGCTGAGGCGGGGACCCTGCCGCCTGTCACGGTGTCGGTCAAGGTGGCCGTAAGAGCCGACCTGTGCGGATGGGGCGCCCGTGCCGTGATCGTAGGGCCGACGCCGAATCGCTCGCTGGTCGTGGCGGCCACCTCGTTGGTGCTCGGCCGCGGGCCCAACTGGCGAGGCGGTGCCGCCTTCTGGCAGTTACCTGCTCACTGGTGCGGCTAGCAGGATCGCTCCACTTGAGGTGGCGCGGAGTTGAGGACCGTGCCCCGCGGGGCCACCCCAGCCGGTCCGGGCTGGGGCAGCCGGCTGGGTAAACAACCGTCCTCACAGATCGGTGCCCGTCCTCAACTCAGCGAGATCGGGTTACGAGGTGGTAAACAAGGGGTCGGTTGTTATCATTGCGGGCCGAGAGTTTGCCCCGGCGTTACCCGGGCAAGGGTCGTGGGGCCGGAGATCTTCGTGGAGCGTCTCATCAGTGCGACCGGCCAAGAAGTTGCCCAACTCCGCATAGAGAATGTCCTGGGCTCGCCCGGGGTTGGCGTCTTCCGACTTCAGTTGGCCGTCACCCTCTCGGCCCCGGGCGGAGGAGGCACCGAGCCTGTCACCTTGGCCGCCGCGAATGGCGACCTGTACGTCAATGGAAAGCCGTTGGACCACCTCCGGCCTCTCGGGTCACTGCTCCGGAACGATGAGCTTCCTCCGTTTCGCGATTGGCAAGTCCCGTTGGTAGCCGATCTCAGCTTGGTCCAGCTTGAAGCACTAGAAGCCCAGCGCCGTGGCGGCGACCTGACGATCGCAGTCCACTTTCACGCTGCCCTCGATTGCGGTGTGCACGGGCTCCGGATAAGCACGACAACGCTGCCCCACACCATCCCACAAAGCGAATGGGTTCGGATCCTCTCCCAAATGGGCTATCAGCGGACCTTACTTCTAGAGGTTCCGGTGCCAGATTCTGGTAATGCTCCCGAGATGGCCGGAGCGGTGGAGTTCTTGGCAGAAGCTCAGCGTCAAATGATAGAGGGTCATTATCGTCAAGCGGTGGGCAGCTGCCGAGACGCGCTAGAGCAGCTGGCAGCCGCTCTCCAAGACGGTTCCAACTTCCCTCGCCCTCTGGCAGATGCCTTGGGGGGAACGAGCCGGTGGCCCAAAGCGGAGCGCCTCCGCTTGCTTCGCCGAGCGCTGACGATAGTAACCCACCCGGCGAAGCACGGCGATCCAATGGCTCTCAGCTTCGAGTGGGACCGAGAGGACGCGAGGTCGCTTATCTCCATGACGGCGGCAGTAATCTCCGAGATGCGAGCACCACAGGCCCGCCCAAATCTCACGTCGGCTGTTGCCGAGAGCGCTCCGGACTCACCGCGCGGGCAGGTGGGGAGCGAGTCGACGGGCCAGTGAAGACCAACGTCCTCTACTACGGGGACAACCTCGACATCCTCCGAAGGTACATCCCCGACGAGAGCGTGGATCTGATCTACCTCGACCCGCCGTTCAACTCAGATCGGAACTACAACGTCATCTTCAAGGACGAGTCCGGGCGGAAGTCCGATGCCCAGCTCCTAGCCTTCGAGGACACCTGGCACTGGGGACCCAGCGCCGAGGCGACCTACGCCTTCCTGACCGAGACCGGCCGGCATCATGGTCGGGTCCCCGACACCGTGAGCACGATCATGGCCGCGCTCCGGTCTGGGATCGGCGAGAACCAGATGATGGCCTACCTGGTGGAGATGGCCGTCAGGCTGGTGGAACTGCGGCGTGTGCTGAGGCCCACAGGGTCCCTGTATCTACACTGCGACCCGACGGCGAGTCACTACCTCAAAGTGCTACTGGACTCAATCTTCGGGCCCGAACGCTTTCTGGCCGAGATCGTGTGGAAGAGGACAAGCGCCCATTCGAGTGCGAAGCGCCCGGGTCCGGTTCATGACATCATCCTGCTCTACTCTGCGGGCACCGCCTACAAGTGGCGTCCACAGTTCCAGCCCTACGACCGCGAGTACATCGACCTGTTCTTCGAGATGACTGACAAGAATGGTCGGCGCTGGAAGCGCATGGACGTCACGGGAGCCGGAGTCCGCCACGGAAGTACCGGCGAAGTGTGGCGCGGTATCGATGTCACCGCCAAAGGCAGGCACTGGGCGTACCCCCCTGACGAACTCGAACGTCTCGACGCCGAAGGGCGTCTCCACTGGCCGGACAAGGCGCAGGGGATGCCTCGCCTTAAGCAATACATAGAAGACATGCCAGGAGTTCCGTTGCAGGATGTGTGGACTGACATTCGGCCCATTCACAACCTCGCAGCCGAACGATTGGGCTACCCCACACAGAAGCCACAGCCGCTGCTTGAGAGAATCATCACTGCGAGCAGCGATGTCGGCGACGTGGTTCTCGACCCCTTCTGTGGCTGCGGCACGGCCCTCGTGGCCGCTCACAAGTTAGACCGGAAGTGGATCGGCATCGACGTTACCTACCTCTCTATCGCTGTCATGAGAGCCCGCCTCAAGGACGCCTTCGGGCTGGGTGATGTGGAGGTCATCGGCCAGCCGACGGAGGTGGAGGGGGCTCGCCAGCTCGCCCAGTCCCCTGAGGGCCGCTACCAGTTCCAGTGGTGGGCTCTCGGGCTGATTGACGCCCAGCCCGTCGGCGGAGTCGAACGGAAGGGCGCGGACCGGGGCATCGACGGCCGCATCACCTTCACCGGCCAGGACAAGAAGTTGGAGTCGGTCCTGGTCAGCGTGAAGAGCGGCCACGTGAACTCGTCTATGGTGCGTGACCTCAAGGGCACCCTGGACCGAGAGAAGGCCGCGATGGGGATCTTCGTCACCCTGGAGGAACCGACGAGAGAGATGCGGCTCGAGGCCACCACTGCAGGGATGTACCGGGTCTGGGAACGGGATTACCCGAAGATCCAGATTCTGAGCATCCCGGATCTGCTCGAGCGGGCATCCAAGCCTGCACTTCCGCCGCTAGTTCTGCCGACCTTCGAGCGGGCCCAGCGGGAGAAGGAGCGCGGCGGCCAACAGATGACAATCGAGGATCGGATGAGGTAGAGGAGGCTGTCATGTATATAGGTTCGTGGACTGGGCCGAGCGGCGGCCCACCGCTCGACGATGATGTCGAGGTGGCATTTGGCGGTCTTACATGGAAGTTCGACCGGTGCGCGCTGGCCATCGACCGAGCCGACTGCTCGCTAGTCATCTACCGCCAGAGTTCGGACGATGGCCGGACTAGGACCCTCAGTGCAGTGGCTGGCTTCCCTCCAGGCGGGTGGGCAGCTTTTCGCACCTTGAATGGCGCCGCCCACGACCCGGCGTTGATCGGCTTTCGCCGGGAAGGAGATCACTCTGCGGGCTAGCCGTGCCTTGCTCAGTGACCGACAGCCGGTACGAAAATCCGCCCTGACAAGTGCGGAGCGTCGAAAGGCTTCGAGGTGAACGTGAACATCGCCGAAGGGCGGGTCTGTGCAACGGTCACCGCAACTGGCCGTTCGCTGAGTAAAGCGTCTTGGCGAGCAGCCCTCTCGGGTCGGCCTCTCAGTGGCGTTGAGAAGTGACCCCTGCAACGTGGGTTGAGGTAGCTGTAGCTGTGGCTACGGCCGCTATGGCCATCACGACGGCTTACATGGCTTCCAAAACCGCCTCGGCTGCTTCGGCAACGCGCGAAGATGCTCAAGCTAGTGAGAGGGCCGCAGGCGCCGCCGAGGCGTCAGCCGCAGCGGCTCGTGACACGGTCGATGAGATCAGGAGAGGGCGTGAACTCGAATGGCGGCCACATTTGTCCATCACGGTGCCATCCCACACGGTGAGCGGTGGTGATGAGGTCAGCTTCGAGTTCAACGCCGTGAATCTGGGCCGGGGGCCGGCCTTGCAGTGCGTATGCGTCTACATGGACGACCGACGGGGGGCAGTGTCGGGCATCTTCGAGCTGGCGCCAAGCCAGCTCTACCAGGGCCAAGGAAGGACTGACCGGGCTGCAAGTCAGTACCTGGGTGCCTTATTCGCCGTGCCCGGTCGCCTGCCTCCGCAGACGGGGTGGATCGCGGTTTGCCGCGATGGGCTATTCGGCAACTGGTACCGCTTTATGCCAGGTACGGTGAGTCCAGACGTTTGGACGCTCGAAGGGGATGCCCCTGGATGGGTCGTCGCTAGTCAAGCATGTCTACCGGGCTTGGCGCGATAGAGCGCAGATGCCAGTGTGGCAAGGCATTGCGGGCGTGCGTGGCACTTGGACTAAGCGCAACTGATTGTGGCATGACCATTACGGCTCAGGGTGGCGGTCTTTGGCTTGTCTGCCGATCTCCTCGCGGCCCTATAGCTGGGCGCCGTTCGTCGAGGCCGCTGATTTGAGCGACTCGGCGTGTTGACACGAAGACTTGTCACGGTGAGGGCACCTGGCGTCACCTCGTCAGTAACGCGGAGCGCTTCCACGCTTGTCCCACCTCCGACAGATGGCTTCCCCAGGACAGGTCCGGAGACCCCCGCCTTTGGGGCCGAGCAATTGGGCCAGCGGGCGGCTATCCGGTCCAGGACAGGTGTGCCTGAATCCGGCCACGACGGGGCAC
Organism: bacterium; assembly: GCA_021817025.1. The sequence continues at coordinate 266 of JAKAWF010000190.1, read as the reverse complement.
CGGCGGGCGCGTGCTGGGGTGGTCTACGGACAGCGCTCCTGAAGTGGAGGCGTTTCCCGGGCTGGCGTCAGAATTGGCGTCAATGCTAGCACACTGTTTAGGCAGCCTAACCAAATACATGCCAGTTTGAATTCAGATTGTGGCGACCCCGAGCGGATTCGAACCGCCGATCTCCACCTTGACAGGGTGGCGTGTTGGGCCAGCTACACCACGGGGCCATCGGATTCCCCCTGCGGCGGACACGTCTCGCCCCAGGAAGCCTGGCG
>JAKAWF010000189.1 GCA_021817025.1 bacterium | reverse complement strand
GGGTCTGATTGCTGCTGGGCCCGTCCACCACCGGTGCGGTCAGGATCTGGCTGTCGAGGAAGATCGCCACCTGCGCCGAAGGCGGCGCGTTGGTGCTGGTCCCGCCCGAGCCCGAGGTGCTGCAGCCGGGGTTCTGCAAGCAGGCCTTGGTGGTGACCTTGCTCCAGACCGAGCTCCCCTGGCTGTTGAAGGTCAGGTTGACCGCGTAGCCACCGCCCGGGTTGGACCCCACCGACGCGGTCGACACGTCCGACGAGGGCAGGTCTTGGATGATCTTCCAGTGGTAGGCCACACCGGTGCTGGAGACCGGGTAGAAGGCGGGGTTGTTGAACTGGCAGGTGGGCTTGGGATGGGCGGCTGGGAAGCAGTCACTGGGCACCAGCTGCTGCTGGTCGATGCAGGTCTGGGTGGTGCAGGTGCCAGGCGCGCCGTTGACGGTGGGCTTGCCCGGGACCGCCACCGCGAAGTGCAGCTGCGAAGTCTTCCCCAAGGTCTGGAGGGCCTGCGTGATCCCCACCCCGGGCAGCTGGACCAGGATCTCGTTGCTGCCCTGGGCCTGCACCTGGGTGTCGGCCACGCCCAGAGCGTTGACCCGCCGCGAGATGATCGTGAGCGTCGCCGCCTGCGCCTGGGCCATGGTCTTGCCCTTGGGCAGACCGGTCCGGCAACCCTGGGCCGGGTTGTTGGGACCCTCGCAGATCGCGAGGGTCAGCGAGGTGCCCCCCTGGAGGTCGAGCCCCTTGTGGATGTAGGGCTGGGTGCCAAGCAGCGTCGGATGCACGTTGCTGGGGTAGCTGGCGGTGGGGCTGGTGTGACGGACCGCCACGTTGTAGATCTGGTTGTAGCCGTCGACCACGATCGCGGCCAGCACCAGCACCACGACCATGCCCAGCCACCAGCGATTGATCCGGATCATCGGCGCGGGGTGAGGCTGATTGGGGCGTTTGGCATTGAGAAGCCCTGATTTTAGAGGACCGGAGGCGAGGGGCTGGGAATCAAGGCTGGCGTAGCCGGCTCCTGACCTCTCGCGGCAAGGCCGTCGCTCCTCTCCGGGACCAGCTCATCCACTTCACCGTCGCGGCCGCGGCCGCCTCCACCACTGTCCCCGGCGCAGGCGCTGGGGGCACCAGCAGCAGCTCGGCCTCCCAGCCGTCGCGCCGGGGGCACAACCGGGTTTCCTCGCCCAGCAGCCGGCTGGCCGTCCGCTTCGCCCGCGGCCGCTGGGCGATCCGCTCCGGCGCCAGCCCGGGACCGAATTGGCCGGTGGGGCCTACGGGCAGCTCAACCCTGGCCGGCAAAGAGGGGCCCCGGCCCCTCGGCGGGCTGCCCGCCCAGGCCCGCCGGCACCTCGAGCCCGAGGTGCCGATAGGCGCCCTCCGTCGCCATCCGCCCCCGCGGGGTCCGCTTCAACATCCCCAGCTGGAGCAGGTAGGGCTCGATGACCTCCTCGATGGTCTGCGGCTCCTCCGAGAGCGCCGCGCCGAGGGTGCTGAGCCCCACCGGCCCGCCCTGAAACTGCTGGCAGATGAGGCTCAGGAGGCGCCGGTCAGAGTCTCCCAGGCCGATCTCGTCCACCTTCAGGAGCTCCAGGGCCTCCTCGGTCATCCGCACCGTGACCGCACCGTCGCCCCTGACCTGCGAGTAGTCCCGGACCCGCCGCAGCAGCCGGTTGGCCACCCTGGGGGTCCCCCGGGAGCGAGTCGAGATCAGGTCCAGGGCAAGGTCCTCAGCGTCCACCGCCAGCAGGCGGGCGGAGCGATCGACGATCTGGCGCAGCTCGTGGCCTTCGTAGAACTCGAGCCGGAAGATGGCTCCGAAGCGGTCGCGCAGGGGCGCCGACAGCATGCCCTCCCGGGTGGTGGCCCCGATCACGGTGAAGCGCTGCAGGGCCAGGCGGATGGTCTGGGCCCCGGCCCCCTTCCCCGACACGAAGTCGAAGGCGAACTCCTCCATGGCCGGGTACAGGCTCTCCTCCACCGCCCGCTGGAGGCGATGAACCTCGTCGATGAAGATCACGTCGCCATCACCAAGGCTGGTGAGGAGACTCGCCAGCGCCCCCTGGAACTCGATCGCGGGACCGCTGGTGACCCGCAGGTTGACCCCTCGCTCCGCGGCCACGATGTTGGCCAGGGTCGTCTTGCCCAGCCCCGGGGGGCCGCACAGCAGGATGTGCTCGACCGGCTCGGAGCGCATCCGGGAGGCCTCCACCAGGATCTCCAGCTGCTCCTTCACCTGCCCCTGGCCGACGAACTCGGACAGCCGGCGGGGCCGGAGTTGGCGGTCCAGGTCAGGCTCGTCAACGGCTGCGGCCAGCACCTGCTCGGATTCAAGCACCGCCCGGCCCTCCTCGGTTCGGTCCCAGCCTGCGCAGCGACCCCGCCACCACCGCCTCGATTGTCCGCCCAGACCCGCTTCCCGATGCCGGTTGGTCCGGGTCGGCCAGCTCCAGCGCCACCGCGCGGCGCGAGTCGCCGGGGGAGAAGCCCAGCCCCGTGAGCGCCTCCACCGCGCGCTCGCCGATCCCAGTCGAGATCGCGGGCCCATGGCTCCACCCCGGCTCGACCAGGCTGTCCACCCGACCCTTCAGCTCGAGCACGATCCGCCGGGCGGTCTTGGCCCCGATTCCAGGAACCGCCGCCAGCAGATCGTGGTTCTCGGCGACTATGGCCTCCACCAGCACCTGCCATTCGGAGCGGGAGAGGATCGCCAGGGCCGCCTTCGGTCCGATCCGCTCCACCCCCAGCAGGTAGCGAAACAACGCCAGTTCCTCTGCGTTGACGAACCCGTAGAGGGAGATGGCGTCCTCGCGGACCACGGTGTGGACGTGCAGGGAGACCTCCGCCCGCTCCCCCTGCAGCAGCGCCGCCGTGCGGGCGTGGACGAACACCTGGTAGCCCACCCCGCCGACATCGATGACCACCCACTCCTCCTCCACCCGGAGCACCCGGCCGCGCAGGGCTGCGATCAACGGGACGCCCCGGCCACCGCCCGCCACAGCCCGAAGGCATGCTGATGGCAGATGCCCACGGCGCAGGCGTCGGTGAGGTCGTCGGGGCCCGCCGGGATCGGCCCCTTGAGGATCATCTGCACCATCTTGGCCACCTGGCGCTTGTCTGCCGTCCCGCTCCCGGTGACCGCCTGCTTCACCTCCGCCGGGGTGTACTCGGCGACCTGAAGGCCGGCCTTGGCCACCCCGCAGACCAGAACCCCACGGGCCTGGCTCACCGCCATCGCGGTGGTGGTGTTGCGGCTGAAGAACAGTCGCTCGATGGCGACGGACTGCGGCGATGCGCTCTTCATGAGGGCCTCCAGGCTCTGCCAGAGCGCCAGCAGGCGCGTCCCGGGGTCCGCCCCCGCTGGGGTTCGCCAGCAGCCGGCGTCACGCAGACGCAGGTTGCCCCGCTCCCCCTCCACCAGGGCCCAGCCGGTCAGAGCCAGGCCAGGATCCAGCCCCAGGACCAGCAAGCGGTCTCCTCAGCATTACCAAGCGACAGGGTCGAGAGTCGCTCAGACCTCGGCCAGCACATCGTCGGGGAGCACCGCGTTGCAGTGCACCTCGCGCACGTCCTCATCTTCCTCCAGCGCCTCCAGCAGGCGGACCACCGCCGAGGCGTGTTTCTCGTCGACCTCGACTGTGTTGGTGGGCTGCATGGTCACCTCCGCCCGGTCGACCTCGTAGCCCGCATCGATCAGGGCCTGGCGCAGAGCCTCCAGGCGCTCCGGGGCGACGAACGCCTCCACCTCTCCCCCCTCGACCTGGACGTCGTCGGCGCCCAGCTCGATCGCCGCCAGGGCCAGCACCTCCGGGTCCGCCTTGCCTGGGTTGACCACGATCAAGCCGGTGCGGTTGAACATCCAGCCGACCGAGTTGGCCTCCCCCAGGCTGCCCCCAGAGCGGGCGAATAGATTCCGAATCCCCGCCACCGTCCGGTTCCGATTGTCGGTGAGGGCGTCCACCAGCACCGCCACCCCACCGGGGCCGTAGCCCTCGTAGCGGATCTCCTCGATGGCGGCCCCCTGGAGCTCCCCGGTGCCCCGCTTGATGGCGCGATCGATGTTGTCGGCCGGCATGTTGACCTCGCGAGCCTTCTGCATGGCGAGGCGGAGCCGGAAGTTGCTGGTGGGGTCGGGACCGGCCTCGCGCGCCGCCACCGTGATCTCGCTGGCCACCTTGGTGAAGGTCTGGCCCTTGCGCGCGTCCACGATCGCCTTCTTGTGCTTTATTCCCGCCCACTTGGAATGCCCAGACACGGCCTACCTCCGCTCAAACCGACCGCCCGGAGACGGTTCCCACGCCAGAACATACATTCTGCACTAATCCAGCGCGACCGTCCAGCAAGGGTAGCAGTCCCGCGAGATGGCCCCCCGCCGCAGCCGTGAGCCCGGCTCAGCCCACGCGCAGACGAACCGCGCGCCGCGGCCCCACCCTGAGCACGCTGCGCTCCTGGTAAGCCACGGATCCCGACCAATCCACCAGCAGCTGGTCGTCGAGCCTGACTCCCCGTCCCTTCACCAGTCGCGCCGCCTCACTGCGGGACTGGGCCAGGCCCGCGGCCACCAGCAGGTCTCGCACATCGGACGGGCCGGGCCGGACCCTGACCTCCTCCACCTCCGCCGGCAGTTGCTTGTCCCGGTGGACCCTGAGGAACTCGGCCTCGGCCGCCCGCGCCGCCGCCTCGCCGTGGAACTGGGAGACGATCCGGACCGCCATCTCCGACTTCAGGTCCCGCGGATGGAGGGTGCCCTCGTCCAACCTCCTGGTCAGTCCCGCCAGCTCGCCCAGCTCGATCTCGGTCAGCAGGTCCAAGTAGCGCACGGTGAGGTGATCTGGGATCGACATCAGCTGCCCGAACTGCTGCTGGGGCGTGTCCGCGACCGCCACCGCGTTGCCGAGCGACTTGCTCATCTTCCGCTCCCCGTCCAGGCCAACCAGGAGGGGCACCGTGACCACGTCCTGCGGCGGCTGGCCGTAGGCCACCTGGACCTCGCGGCCGCGGAGCAGGTTGAAGAGCTGATCCGTCCCACCCAGCTCGACGTCGGCCCGGACGGCGACCGAGTCGTAACCCTGGAGCAGGGGATAGAACAGCTCGTGGACCCCGATCGCCTGCTCCTGGCGCATCCGCTGATCGAAGTCGGAGCGCTGCAGCAGCTGGGCCACGGTCGCGGTCCGAGCCAAATCAAGCATGCGGTCGAGGTCGAACCCCTCGTACCACTCGCTCTGGCGATGGACCTCGACGCGCTCCCGGTCCAGGATGGTGAAGAGCTGATCCAGGTAGGTGCTGGCGTTCAGGTCCACCTCCTCGGGGCTGAGCTGGGGACGGGTCGCCGACCGCCCGGTGGGGTCTCCGATCCGGGCCGTGTAGTCGCCGATGATCAGGACCGGCAGGTGGCCGCGGAGCTGCCAGCGGCGCAGCAGCCGCATCGGCACGGTGTGCCCGAGATGGAGGTCGGGGGCGCTGGGGTCGACACCCAGCTTGATCCGCAGGCTCTCACCGCGGTTCAGACGCGCTGTCAGCCGGGCCTGGTCGACACAGTCGACAACCCCCCGCAGGAGGACTCCGGCCGGCGTCTGGTCCGGGGGCTGGCTAAGGGATGAACTCATCTGAGGCTAAGAGCGTAGCGCACCGATCGCCGTTGCCACTGAGTGAACTCTGGTGAGCCCACCGCGGTGGCGCCCCTCGCGGGGTTCCCCCATGGCTGGGTTCGGTCCTGGCCTCACCGCTGATCGCCCGCGCCGAAGCGCTGGTCTCACGTCCACTCCCCAGATGCCCGGTCGTCCAGGCATCCGAGCCGTCGCCTGTGCCATCCCGAGATGGCCCGAGAACGAGCGGGCCCGTGGCTCCAACTGAACCCCAACTGATGACATGATCCGGCCAGTCACCTCGGTTCCGCAACTCCGTGCAGGCCGAGAGGCATAAAGACCGCAATAATGCTGGTCTTGCCAGCGAATGGCCAAGAGCGACCGTGTGCCTACGGGCCGGAGGGCTGAACTCGGACCGGGTCAGGCAGGGCGGGTGGGGACATCGCCCAGGAGAGGCTCCCCAATCTGGCCGCCGTCATCGGCGATGAGGCTGCCTTCGTGACCAGGGTGGTCAGCGACCTGGGGCCATATCCGACCTACTACCGCCACATGGCGCCGCTCAACCTGGAGGGGACCGGTTCCTATCCGCTCCCGGACGCGCCAGCGAGCGTCGGCTCGGAGCTGATCGGGCAGCGGATCGCCGAGTTGGCCTGGGTGATCGACACCCGCAACCAGGCGGACGTTCAAGGTGAGGTGAGCGAGCCCAGGCCGCGGCTCTCCCTGCGGCAGTTTCTGTCCAGCCTGCGCTATCTGCTGCTGCTGCTGGTGGGGACCGCCGGCTCCTGGTTCATGCTCAGCTAGACCTGGCCCGGATCGGGATGGACCGGATTGAGGGCAACAGTAGGCAAGAACATGGAAGACCATGTCCTGCCTCTCAGCCGACCTTGGGGGGCCAGATGACCCTGGGCACCTGCAATGCCAGGAACCGCTTCTCCTGCCGGCAGGTTCCACCGTTCCCGGTGTCTCCTGTCGAGCAGTCGAAAGGTGTCGGCACGCGTTCGTGGACCCTTGTGATCCGGAGTTGGCCGAGAACGTCTCGACCGGATCACACGGGCTGCGTTCACGTCGGCGTGGAGCTTGAGTCCGCAGAAGCGGCAAAGGAACTTGACGCCGTTGCGATTGA
>JAKAWF010000188.1:319-6723 GCA_021817025.1 bacterium | reverse complement strand
ATCTTCCTGGTCTTTGCGGGAGACGATATGGTGCCGCTCGGCCACGAGGAACTGCTCCCGCATGGGCGCCCGCGGAACCAACCCCGTGAACCCTGAGGTTTCGATGGTTGAGCGGTCGGGTGCCCACACCGGCGCCGAGCGGGGGGGGAGATTCCGGCTCCCAGCACGTATGGGCCCTCATGCACTGGCTTAACTACCTGGTCGCGCCGGGCTTCCTGCAGACCAGTCAGGTGCGGGCCGCTCTGATCCTGGGCAGCGCGGTGGCGGTCTGTTCGGCGGTGGTGGGCACCTTTGTAATCATCCGGGGCCAGGCGTTCCTGGGTCACGCCCTCGGCGATGTCGGGAGCACAGGCGCCTCCGGTGCGGTGCTGGTTGGGATCCAGGCCATCTGGGGCTTCCTGGGGGCGGGGCTCGTCGCCGGTGGGTCCGTTGATCTGCTCAGCCGACGCGCGCGAGAGCGTGATGTGGCCACGGGGGTCGTCCTGTCGGCCATGCTCGGGCTCAGCGCCCTTTTCATATACCTCATCGGGCAGGTGTCGACCACCACGGGGGTCACCCAGGAGATCTTGTTCGGCTCGGTGTTCACCGTCAACCCGGGGCTGGTCCTCCCGATGGTGGGACTGGCGTTGGCGGCGGTGGTGGTGGTCGGCATCCTGTATCGGCCGCTGCTGCTCTCGACGGTCAATCCAGACGGGGCTCGCAGCCGCGGGGTTCCCGTCGGGATGGTGAGCGTGCTCTTCCTGTTCGCCATGACCGCCGCCGTGGAGCAGTCGGCCCTGGTCATGGGAGCTCTGTTGAGCACGGCTCTCTTGATCGGCCCTGCGGCGACCTCGATCCGGCTCACCAGGCGGCTCGGGGTCGCCGTCGGGTTGGCTGTCATTCTCGCTCTGGGGGACACCTGGCTCGGGATCCTATTGGCCTACGACAGTTTCAACTGGCCACCCGCCGGGCGCGGATGGCCGGTCAGCTTCTTTGTGGTGGCGGTCATGGTGCTGACGTTTTCGATTGGCCAGGTGATACCCCGGACCAGCTCCGGGCGGGTCAAGTAGGGGAGGGGCCCTGGCGTGGTCAATTTCTGGCGCGCGATCTTTGCCCCGGGGCTGTTCACATACCCGTTCGTGGTTCATGCCTGGGTTGCGGCCAGCGCGATTGCGGTGCTGGCGGCGTTGGTGGGATTCTTTGTCAATCTGAGAGGGGAGTCATTTGTGGCCCACGCGGTCCCTCGGGGTGCCTTCGCCGGGGCCGCCGGGGCGTTCCTGGTCGGGGTGAACTCAATCTTGGGGCTCAGTGTCTTCGCGGTCGCCATGGGCCTTGGAATGGGCCTGATGCGTCGCCGCAGCCACAACGGGGTGATCACCGCGCTGGCTCTGGTGACTGCCCTGGGACTGGGTGACCTCTTCTTGACCATCGGGAACGCGTATGCGCCCGAGGTGTTCGCGCTGTTGTTTGGCCAGTTGCTGGGCGTCAGCGGCGCGGAGATGGTCGCCATCGCCGTCCTCAGCGTGGTCTTGATCGGGGTGATTGGGGCGGTGTATCGTCCTTTGCTGCTGGCCTCCACGGTGCCGGAGTTTGCCGCCTCTCGCGGCGTCTCTCTCACCGCCATGAACGTGACATTCACACTCCTGGTGGCGTTGGCGGCGAGCCTGACGGTGCCGGTGGTTGGGGCCCTGCTCGCGTTCAGCCTCATGATCGGGCCGGCTGCGGCCGGATGGTATCTCGCCAGGACCCCAGGGGGCGCCATGCTGTACTCGGTCGGGATCGCCCTGGGCGTGGTGTGGCTCTCAATCGTGATCGGGTACGACAGCAGCCTTCCGATCGGATTCCTGGTGGCGGCGCTCTGCCTGGCGGCGTACATTGTGGCCAGGGGGATCCATTGGGCACGGGCGGGACATCGGGAGTCCGAGGTCGCGGCGGCGGCGACGTGAACGAAGGCGTTCAGGTTTGAGGGTCCGGTTGGCGCCATGGCCCCTGCGGTACCGGGGCAGACGAGAGTCAGCCTGGACTGGGGTTTGGCCTTCCGGGTTGGCCGCCGGCGACAGCTTCATTCCCCTCGACTGCGCCCGGACCACTTCGCCGGGGCCGCGTCCTTGCTCCGATCGGGCAATCTCGGTCCGCTCAGCGACTGGTGACCAGGTGGCTGGTGTGAATCGAGGTGCGGGGGAGTGTCGTAGGAGTGCATGGGCCGTGGCAACGGTCCCAGTGCCCCGCAGTGGAGATGGCGGATCTGGTGGTGCAGCCGGGCGTGGCGGTGCCGCGGACCCTCTGCTGCACCGCTGCTGGCCCGCAGGGGGCTCCTCAACCACTCTCAACCGCCCACCGCCGCTCAACCCTCCGGGGCTGAGTGCAGCCCCAGCACTGAACCGCCTCCAGAGACGAGCAGCCAAGCAGGCTCTGGAGGCTTCTTCCTTTCTGGTCGAGTCGACGGCTGACGAGTCGCATCACAGACCAACCAAGGCGCGGCGTGGGTGATCGCCGGACGCGCCTTGGGCTTCTCGAGCAGGCTTCGTCCTGCCGTGGCACGGACGCTCCCAGGAGCGAAGCGCCCGTCGAGGACCGGTCGCAAGTTCGGCCGGCACCCGCATCAACTCCGCCGGGCGGCGAGGGCGATGGGGAAGCGCCGTTCCACCTGGGACCGTGGTGGGTTGTGCCTGAGAAGGCACTCGGCTCCAACCTTGGGGCCTCCAGGCAATGGGGAGAGACTGGCTCTCGCATGTCCCCATTAGCGGCTCCCATGCCCCTGCGCAGCTACGGGGGCGACAACCCAGTCTCACACGCCTGGGGGAAGAGATTTCCGGGTTGGCCGACGTTGGCCAACTTGCGAAGTAACGGTGGTCCCTTCTCCGTGGCATGCGACAGGCGGCTGAGTGGTGAGGTCGGGGCAGCTGGTGAGCGCGGCCGGTGGTCTTCCCGGAGGCACTGCCGGACTGGTGGATCCGGTTCGTGACCGACGCGGGCGACTAGGTGGTGGCCCCCTGGACCTGGGTGAGCCGGTCGAGGACCAGGCCATTGGAGGTGTAGGTGACGGATAGCTCGTCGAAGGCAGCCAAGGCGGCGCGGGCGGTTGGGTTGGCTGCCCGGCCTTCGGGCAGGATGCCCGGCAGGGGCACTCCGTCGCCGAGGGTGGCGCGCAAGTCAGCCTCGATCAACCCGAAGATCAGCAACGCCATGCCGATGACGGCGATGAGGGCCTCGATCCGGTCGACGTTGTGCGGGAACACGGGGCGAACGCGCGGGGTCTGCTTGAGGTCGCGGTGGCGCTGTTCCACGATCCACTGGTCCTTGTAGACCAACAGGACACCGAGGGCGGTCAGAAGCCCGTCGTCAGGGTCGGGGAAGTTGGTGGCCAGGGCGTAGAGGCCGTCGAGCGCGCTGGCGGCAGTGATGGCGTTCTCGTCGCGCCGCCAGCTGATGGTCGGCTTGCCCGCGTGGGTGCCGGTGGTCACGGTGATCAGACCAGAGACCTGGCCGGTGAGGATCTGGGCGACCTTGGCGTCGACCTGCTTCCTCTTCTTGTAGTAGCGACCACCGAGCCCGTTGCGGATGTGGGTCAGGGCTTGCTCGGCCTTGTCCAGGGCCCGCTGGCGCGTAGCCTGCACGGAGGCAGCCTCCTCCGAGGACCATATGTAGGCGGCGCGCAGGTCGTGGTGCGTGCCGTGCGCGGCGGTGACCGGGAACGGGCGCAGCAGCCCTCGCCACACCGTGCGCTTGCCGGGGACCAGCCGTTGCTCCCGGTAGGAGACGTAGTCGAGAGGCTCGAGGGCGTTCAGTCCAGTATGGAGCTGTGGAGCGGGAGACGAGACTCGAACTCGCGGCATCCAGCTTGGAAGGCTAGGCTTGTGCTCAACGCTCCATAACCGTCATAAGCTGAGATCAGCAGGAGCGCTAGTCTGTGGAGCTGCAGTGTACAACAGCGATAGCCTCACGCATCCTGAGGAGGGCCAAAATGCCCACTTTCGAAGCGGTATAGCGCTAGCGCGCGAGCAGGCTGTGGCTGGAGCGAGGAGCCTTGCAGGAGTGGTTTTCTCAGGGCCGCTGTGGTCATGGGAAGTGACATCGCGTACGGTGGATCAGGGGGATCTGGCGGTAGGGGTCGGATGTTGATAACCTCCAGCAGCCTCTGGCTGTATGAAAGGTTGTAAGATAACCTTTCATTGGGAGAATCCATGTCAAAGGTTGTTCGTCGGCGCTGGGTCAGTGATCTCGATGGCCAGACCAGGCGAGACCGTCGCTCTTGCGAGTACGAAGCTTACGTCCCCGACCCCTTGGTGGGACGGGCATTCACTCTTGACGGCGACGTTGCCGCTGAGGTGGCGGAAGCTGAAGCATCCATCACGCGGTTGGATCTTGAAGCTTCCTCTCTTATGGGGAGCGAGACACTGGCTCGCATCCTGCTGCGGGCTGAGGCGGTCGCCTCTTCCCGCATTGAGGGGCTGGAGGTGGGCGCGCGGCGGCTCCTGCATGCTGAGGCCGCCCGCAGCCTTGAGGGTGCGCCTTCCGATGTCACTGCTTCTGAGGTGCTGGGAAACATTGATGCCATGGCCTTTGGCATCGACCAGGTCACAGCTGGCGATGATCTTTCGCTCGATCTGATCCTTGACGTCCATCGACGCCTGCTCTCCGGGACCCGTCTCGATGAATTTGGCGGGCGGTTTCGGAACGAGCAGAACTGGATCGGTGGCAGTTCATACAACCCGTGCTCTGCTGCTTACGTCCCCCCACCGCCAGAGTACGTTGCCGATCTCATGGAGGACCTGTGTGCCTTCTGCAATGAGGATGGTCTTCCGGCGGTGGCCCAGGCAGCTGTGGCCCACGCCCAGTTCGAGACGATCCATCCTTTCGTTGACGGTAACGGGCGGACAGGTCGTGCGCTGATCCACCTGGTTCTCCGGCGGCGCGGTCTTGCCAATAGAGTATTGCCCCCCGTATCGCTGGTACTCGCCACGTGGGCGAAGGACTACATCACCGCGTTGGAGGGGGTCCGCTACCGCGGTCCGGCGACGTGCCAGGGGGCGCACTCCGGGGCCAACCGTTGGATTGCCCAGTTTGCCATCGCCTGCTCCAGAGCAGTGGCGGACGCAGCCGCATTTGAGGAACGTGCTCGGGGGGTTGAGGCAGACTGGCGTGCTCGCCTTGGTTCGGTGCGTCAAAACTCGGCCGCTGACCGTTTGCTCCAAGTCCTTCCCGGGGCGCCGGTGGTTACCGTGACGACAGCGGCATCCTTGATCGGGCGCACTTTCCCTGCCGCCAACAATGCTATCCGGCAGTTGGCGTCGGTGGGTATTCTCAAACAGGTGAGCATAGGCAGGCGCAATCGCGCTTATGAAGCGCCGGAGATAATCAACGCTTTCACCGCGTTGGAGCGTCAGCTCGCGAGTCCTGAGGGGGACACGCTTGCTTCGCCTCCCGTCCGCCGAGTGCCCCAGCGCCGAGTTTGATACGGTCCACTGAAGCAGAACACTCTGAACCCTATTTGTCGCCTGGGCAGGTGTGGGGGGCCCGGTAACTGGTCCTGAGCCGGTGACACTTTGTCGCTCAACTCCGCTGCGAAGACCACGGGCCACCGCCGCACCAGCGAATGGTGAGCGTCTAGGTGCCGTCTGGAATACGCTGACAGGTGACTTGAAATCCGCGGCTAGTGAGCTCACGCGCTAGGTGGCGCGGGGTGAGCTTGCCAAGAAAGGGCATCGCCTCAACGACGGAGCGCTCACGCCACGGGGCGACGATGGCGAAAACGACCTCAAAGTCGCTGGGCCTCACTCCGGATAATGGGAACATCGCGCCGCCGCAGTCGCGACCGGCCACAGAGTTCACTAGCGCTTGCGCCTCTTGCCTGAACTCAGGTAGATCTTGGAGAAGGGTGGCTGAGTTATGGCCTTGCAAGAACAGGTGGCTAAGGTCGGCCGAGCCGAGATGACGTTTGACGTGGACAAGCTTCCCATCTGTCGTCAAAATGTCGCACAGTTCAACTGGCGTGGTCCGTGATGCAACTCGAATTAGTCTACCATCCAGGCAGAGGCATTGCGAAAGGAGGGCTGAAGCCATCGTGTTGTATTCGCCTTCCCTCATGCCTGGCTTGCTATCGGGCATGTTGAGGGCTTGGCGGTCTAGCCGTGCGATCTCGTCGTCGAGCGCCTTGCAGAATGTAGCGCTTACCTCAAAAAAGTGGGGCAGAAGTCGAAGCCGTAGTGCAGGTTCTTGGCCTGGATAAAGACGTTGGCATCCAGGAGATAGGCCATCAGCCGACTCCAAGCCGGTGGGCTAGCTCTTCGAAGGTCGCGTGCTTCTTGAAGCCAAGCATCTGGAAGGCATCCCGGTGGAGCGTCTGGCCTTCCAGAGTGCTCTCGATGAGGGCTCGGGCGAAACGCTTGCTGACCCGGACCGGCTGGGTGTTGTAGAAGTTGCGG
>JAKAWF010000188.1:0-309 GCA_021817025.1 bacterium | reverse complement strand
CCGGCCCCTCCGTCTGCCATGAGGGAGAGAACCCGGGCACGCTCTTGGGTGTAGGCGGTCCGGAATTGCGCCGGGCTCAGGTACCCGGCGTCGAAGATCCGCCGGAGCACGACCAGGGTGCTGACCTTGTAATCGCGAGCGAGCCGGTCAAGGTCCTCGGTGAGTCCCTCGGGGTCGACGACCAGTCCTCGAAGCCCCTCCACCGGCACGAGAAACTCTGCAGCCACCTGGTTGCACCAGCGCTCCACCTCGTTGGTCGACATGGTCGCCATATCGGGGTCGGAGACCGCCGATTGACCAAGCCAGAGG
>JAKAWF010000187.1 GCA_021817025.1 bacterium | reverse complement strand
CCCTTGGTTGATCAACCGGCGCCGTGGCAGAGCCCACCTCTGGGGTGGGATGAGATCGTGCCGGAGCTCGGCCCGAAGGATGGTGACCACGTCGTGCGCAAGCGGCAGTGGGGCGCCTTCTACGGCACCGACCTCGATCTGCAGCTGAGGCGGCGGGGGATCGACACCATCCTCCTCTGCGGCATCTCGACCAACGTCGGGGTGGAGAGCACGGCTCGCGACGCCTATGAGCGTGGTTACCAGCAGGTGTTCGTCGAGGACGCCTGCTCCGCGCGAGCTGCGGAGGATCACGCCTTTGTCTTTCGAACCGTCCTCCCTCGTATCGGCCGTGTCCGCCAGGCCGGCGACGTCCTGCGGGCGCTGGATCTGCAGCCGCCATCTCCAGGGAGAGGGGGCGGTCGAAGCGGGCCGAAGCCGCGTCCTGCCCGGGGCGTGTAGCTGGGCGCATGCCCCGAATGCAGGTCCACCTGCCCGAGCCGCTCCAGAGGGCGGGAAGGAGCGATCCCTGCCCGCCTCCGAGCTCCTGCGGGAGGCTGTCCAGAGGGAATAGCGCCGTCAGCAGCTCATGGAGGCGGCGGATCAGTACGCGGCCGATCTGGTAGGGGAGGCCGGGGAGCCCACGGCCGAGGAACTCGCTCAGGCAGAGGCCGTGGTGCGCGGTATCCGGGATCGGACCGGCGCCCAACCTGGAATCTGATCAGCCGATGCTGGTCCCCGACCCCGGAGGGGTGAGCCGGCTGGCCGAGAGATCCCGATCCGCTGCCGCGCTGCTGGTCGCTGTGCGACGCACCGGGCTGTGGCCGGCCGTGGTCCCCGCGGCGGTTCTCGTCGAGTCGCTGACGGGGCGGGCCGGCCGGGATGCCCATCCCAACCGTCTCCTCGAGGGCTGTGACGTGGTGATTGAGTTGCCAGAGCCTCTGGCGAGACGGGCGGCCGCCCTCCCGCACCACGCCCGGCGCGGCTCCGCAGCCGACGCGATCGTGGTGGCCACTGCGGAGCCCGGTGGGATGGTGCTCACCGGCGACGTCAAGGATCTCCCAGCGCTCGCGGCCCAGGCTCGCGACGTGCTGATCGTGCCGGCGTGACTTCTGTCGACCGGGGAGCAGGCGGCCCCGAGGGTGCTTTCCCAATGCCCATTCCGGGCCCGGTCGCCGCTTCAGCCCTCGCGGGCCCTCCCGACTCCTGGCCCAGGGCACGGGGCTGCCGCGGGCGGCCCCGTCGACGGTCGCCGACCCCTGGGGCCGGTGGATCAGGGCCGGGACTCTCCATCGGGTCGTGCGGGGTGTTCCCGGGGATCGCGCCCGAACTCGTGCATCCCCCCTCGAACTTGTACGTCTCTGTACTGGTCCGTACAATGGGGACGTGTCCATCATGTCAGTGAGCGAGGCGAGGGCGTCCCTGCCTCAACTGCTCGACCGCGTCGCCGCCGGCGAGGAGGTCTTGATCACAAGGCACGGCCGGGCCGTGGCGGTGGTCGTCCGCCCCGACGCCCTCCGAGCCCGCCGGGCCGACTTGGCGCTGGCGTCGGCCGAGAGGGTGCATGAGCTCCTCAGCGCGGGCGGCCGGTCGCCCCTGCCAGCCCCGGGCGGGCTGACGACGGCACGGGCCGAGCAGCTGATCGCCGAGGTGCGCGCCGGCCGCGAGGGCCGCTGAGCCCCGCCGAGTGGATGCCTTCGACGCCGACGTGCTGATCTACGCGGCGGTTCGGGACCATGCCCTGGGGCGGCGAGTGCTCGCCCTGCTGCCGTCCGAGCCGGTCGAAGCGGCCGCGGGGAGGACGGGAGTCGGCTCGGTGCTCCTGCTGCCGGAGCTCCTCTCCAAACCTCTCCGGGAGGGCAGGGACTCGGAGCTCAGCGCGCTCGGGGCCATCCTGGCTCGCCTCGACCTGCGGATCGTCGATGACGCCACCGCCCGGCTCGCCGTCGCGCTGGCGGCGAGGTACCGGCTGAGTGCGGCCGACGCCGTTCACCTCGCCACCGCTGTCGCCGTGGGCGCGGACCGCTTCCTCACCAACAACCATCGCGACTTCCCCAAGGGGATCACCGAGATCGCGGTTACCTATCCGGATGAGCTGCCCGACCCGGCGCCAGAGCCAAAGGAGGCGTGAGCCGGTCTGACCGGCATTGAGGCGCCGGAACGCCGTGATGCTCCCGAGGCTGACTCCGGCCGCACCGGAGGCTCCCCCCGGAAGCTGGCCCGGTCAGCACTCCACGATCCGGGTTGCCAACAGTTGCCGGCCTCGTTGGTCAATCACGGCCATTTCGGGAGCGCCCCGACTGCGCGACCGAACCGGACATCTGGAGTCGGATGGCGAGGGCGGCTCGCCATCCGCCCGAGTGCGCTGCACCCACCTTGCGGCATCGAATGGTCGCTCCGCCCCGGCGGCGGTCCTTGGCAATTCCGGGAGTATGCTCGAGTCATCATGGTCGATCTCAACATTCTGCTCTCAGCTCTGAAGTCCGACCCGCAAGCGCGGGAGGCGATCCGGCGCGAAATCCTCACAGAGGACCTGCTGGGACTTCCGGCCCGGGTCGAGGCCCGTTTCGCCGAGCTGGCCGCGGCTCAAGCCGAAACTGAACGCCGGCTTGGCCAGCTCGCCGAGCGCATGGACCGGCTGCCGACCCGAATGGATCAGCTCGCCGAGCGCATGGACCAGCTCACTGCCCGCATGGATCAGCTCGCCGAGCGCATGGAACAGCTCACCGCCCGCATGGAACAGCTCGCCGAGCGCATGGAGGAGTTCGCCGTGGCGCAGGGGAACAGTGAACGGCAACTGTCCCGGATGGAAGGCGATCTGGCGCGCCTCTTGGGAGCCGAGTATGAAGCCTGGGCATTGCGCACGGCGCGAGCCGTAGCGGGTGCGGTGGGAGCCGCCCCGAGCACGGTGCACAAGCTGTCGGCTGAGGAACTCGATGCCCAGCTTGATTCCGCCGTGGCGGCGGGAACCCTGCTGCCCGGAGCGGCTGAGGACCTGGCTCGGGCCAATGGGATATTCGTCTGGCGACCCGGCTCGGACACTCCCCTTGTGTACTGCGTGGTCGAGGTGTCGATCACCGCCCAAGAGGAGGACGTCGAAAGGGCGACGACGCGGGCCGGCTGGATGGCGCAGACGGGAGTGGCCGCCCGCGCCGTGGTCCTGAGTGATGCCGTTGGTCCGGGCGTTGCCACTGCCATGGAAGCCCGCAAAGTGGCCTGGCGGCGCGTGCCCCCGAGGCGCCCGGGTCACCGTCAGGACTCATGACCTGCGCCCGGTCGGTGACCTGGGCGCCGGGAGCAACCCGCCACCGCAGGGAGATGGAACGAGAAGTGTGGTGATTTGGTATGACCAAGGTGAAGGTAGCCGTGACCCTGCCCCCGGAGCTGGCCGAGCAGACTCGCACAGCGATGGGAGCCGGTCGAGCTTCCAGCGTCGGCGCCCAGGTCGCCGCCGCGCTTGCGGAGAAGGTCCAGCTGGGCGGACTTGGCCGCCATGCTCGACGACATGCTTGCCGACTCGGGCGATCCCGTCAACCGGGAGGAGGCTCAGGCCGCCGGTCGAGTGCTTGGCCATTGAGTGGCGCGGTTCTCGCCGCCGGTGCCATGATCGGCTTCGAGCGCGGTGACCGTCGGGTGGTCGCCATCGTCCGGCGCGCACTCATCGGAGACCACCTGGTCGCGCTGGCCTGCGCCCCGCCGCGGGCATGGCGCGATGGACGCCGCCAGGTTCGGCTCGCCCGACTGCTCGGGTCGCTGGCATGTGAGACTGCGCCACTTGACGGCACCGTGGCCCGGGCGGCCGAGCGGCTCCGCGGTGTGTCGGCGCCAGCCGATGTGGTTGCCGCGTCGATCGCCGTCACCGCCCGGCAGGGATCACTCCCCGTGGTCACTTCCTACCCCGGCCATCTTCGGCGCCTGGACGGCAAGCTCCAGCTGCACCCGATCTGATCGGTCCTGGCACCTCCGGCCACCGGACTCAACCTCGGGATCGGCCGCCTGTCCGCCAACTGGGCGAGGGGCCCCCGCGCGGTCGTGGCAATACCCACGCACCGGCCCGCTCCGGTCCCCACGGCGGACCGTATGGAGCGGTCGGTCCGCCCCTGACCGAGTTGCGCAAGCGGATCTATCCGTACGGGAGCAACGGTGCCCAGGCGTGCCCAATCGTCGCCCAAGTCGAAGACGTAGACGAACTGCTGGCCGGGCTGGAGCCGGGAGAGCCTGACTCGCCGATGGTCCTCGACCGCGTCCCCCTCGATGTCCCAGTCCAGATCAGGGATACTCAGGCGGGCCGCGTCGGCCAGAGTGAACTCCTGGAGATGGATCGGTCCCAGCGGGCGAACGCGCCATCGATCGCGTCGGCGAGCTGCGCGAAGGTGTGGGTGCCCGCGGCGGCGAAGAAGCGGCCCGCCCGGGGCCAGAGGTTCTCACCACGGCCCTCCACCAGGTCCACCCGGATCGACAGCCAGCTGCGCGCCGTCAGGTCCTCATTCGCTCTACTCCAGGTCGCCCAGGGCCCAGCGCTCCAGCGGCTTGCGGGCCAGCAGGACGAGCACGATCGCGACCACCGCCACCAGCACCGCCAGCACCACCCCGACCGCGCCAATGGTGCCGCTCAGGTGCTGGTAGGCCCGGCCCAGCGCGAAGCCGAGCAGGCCGTACGCGGTCGCCCAGGCGGCGCCGCCCAGGGCGTTGAAGAGCAGGTAGGTCCGCCAGGGCATCTCTCCCGCCCCGGCCAGGATCGCCCCGAAGGTCCGCAGCACCGAGAGGAACCGGGCCACGAAGACGGCCAGGCGCCCGCGCCGGGCGAAGAAGCGGTCCAGCAGCAGCAACCGGCGGTGGTCGAGGCCGACGAACCTTCCCCAGCGCTCCAGCAGCCGCCGCCCGAAGAAGTGGCCGATCCCGTAGCCGAAGTTGTCGCCCAGGATCGCGCCCACGGCCGCCATCAGGATCACCACCGGCAGGCTCAGCCGGCCGGTCTCAGCCGAGTAGACGGCGGCCAGGATCAGCATGGTCTCGCCCGGGAAGGGGATCCCGGTGGACTCCGCCATCGGGGCGACCAGCACCGCCAGATAGCCGTAGGCGTGCAGCAGGTGTCCGGGGCTGAGGTTCACCGCGTCGGCTCCCCCGGGTACGGCAGCCGCGGCTGCTCCGCCCCCGCCAGGGGCAGCCCGGGCGAGGGGTATTCCAGCCCCAGGAGGTGGGCCAGCTGCAGGCCGTTGACCACGGCGTAGTTGGCCCGGTTGTTGTTGAACAGGAGCTGCACCTCAGCCGCCTCCTCAGTCAGCCTCCGGATGGGATCGACCCACTCCCGGAGCTCAGCTTCAGAGTAGAGGTAGTCGAAGCGGTCGGCCGAGCTTGCCCCGCCCCGGTACCACGCTTGGCGGTTGCGGCCGTGGAAGCGAACCACCACCAGCCTCCGGTCGGTCACGTCCAGGAGGGTTGGGAAGGAGCCGGACCCGATCTGGGGCTCGTCCACCGCACAGAGGGAGAGCCGAGCCTCCTGGAGCAACTCCCGCAGCTGGGGCAGCCGCTGCGGATCAGCCCAGGAACGATGGCGGAACTCGACCACCACCAGATCGTCGGGATGGCGCTCCCGCAGTCGCGCCAGCCGGCCCAGGTTGAGCGGGGAGGCGGTGAACCAGGAGGGGAACTGGTAGTGGACGGCTCTCAGCTTGCCGCTCTCCCGCAGGGGGACCAGGGAGGCCAGGAAGCCCTGCTCCTCGTCTTCGGTGGGCTCCCGGGGCGCCCCCGCCTCGCGCTGGTGGTAGGTGAGCGCCCGGTATGCCTTGATGTTGAACCGGAAGTCGGTCGGGGTCTGCTGCGCCCAGGCCGAGGTCCGCGCCGGCGGCGGGATCGCGTAATAGCTGCTGTCGACCTCCACCAGCGGAAAGAACCGCGCGTAGTATGCGAGCCGCTGGCCCGCGGGCAGGCCCGCGGGATAGAAGTTCTGGTGGTCGCTCCAGTTGCAGGTTCCCACCGCCAGCGTGCCCGCCATCCCCTGATCCTCGCAGGTGGGCCGGGTGATTTCCGCAGGATCGGTTAATTTAGGGGTCATGAGTATCAAGCTGACAGCGACCCAAGCCGATTTCCTCCGCCAGCGCCAGTTCGCGCACTTGGCCACCGTCAACCCCGACGGCAGCCCCCAGGTGACCCCGCTGTGGGTCGACACCGACGGCGAGGCGGTCCTGCTCAACACCGCCCTGGGCAGGGTCAAGACCCGCAACTTGGAGCGCGACCCGAGGGTGGCGATCTCGATCACGGACGCGGACAACCCCTACTCGCAGCTGACGGTCAGCGGCCGGGCCGAGCTGATCGCGGAGGGCGCGGAGGAGCACATCCGCCAGTTCCAGTACAAGTACCACGGCAACCGCGACTTCGCGCTCGCACCCGGCGAGCGCCGCGTCATCGTCCGGGTGGTGCCGGAGCGCATCGGGGGCTCAGTCGAGTAGCTGGACCTGGGGCCCCGGGGATTCTGCTGCCCGATACCTGGGCGCGCTGGCCGCCCGCTCCAACTCACCTCCGGTCAGCTCGAGGTCGACGGGCCCCAGGTCACTGTGCCCAGCCCTCGCCGGAGAGCCGGGAGGCAAGGAGTCGCGGGCACGCCAGAGCCCAGGCCGGCTGAGGCGCTCCCCGGCGCCGCCCTTCTAGTGCTGGGCGGGCGTGGCGGTCGGGACGCTGGGTGGGGTTGGTGAACAGTTCATGGCGAGCCTGACATAGCGGTACAAATAAGTGTTGGTAGTGGTATTGTGAGAGGGTGAAGATCAGTGACT
>JAKAWF010000186.1 GCA_021817025.1 bacterium | reverse complement strand
GTACACCTCCACCAGGGCGAAGGCGGTGTGACGCCGATGCTGGGAGTCAAAGGGGGAGATCCGGACCAGCCGATGTACCCCCTTCTCGGCCCTCAGGAGACCGTATGAGTTCTTCCCTTCGAACCGGACCGTGGCGCTCTTGATCCCGGCCTCCTCCCCCTCTGACTGGTCCAGAGGTTCTGCCTTGAGCCTCCTGCCTTCCGCCCAGCGGAGGTACATCCGCAAGAGCATCTCGGCCCAGTCCTGAGCGTCCGTCCCCCCTGCTCCGGCGTGGACGCTGAGCAAGGCTGGGTAGTCCGAGTACGGGTCCTGGAAGAGGAGCTCCAGCTCGCGCTGGTCGAGGTCAGATCGAAGGGTGGACAACTCCTCCTCGACCTGCTCAGTCATGGACTCGTCGTCTTGAACCAGCTCCGCGAGGGTCACGGCATCACGGGCCCGCACCTCCAAGCGGTCCAAGTCTGCGAGCTCCCCCTGGAGGCGGCTCAGTTTCTGGGCGGCCACCTGGGCTTCTGCCGGGTCATCCCATGCCCCGTCCGCTCCCAGCTCGGCCTCGATCTCCCTGGCCCGGGCATCCTTGCCAGCAAAGTCAAAGGTGCTCCTTGAGCTGCAGGGCGCGCTGATACAGCGAAAGTGCCAAATCGCCCAGATCGCTCATGCCCCAACTCTACCAAGTGCCCTGGGCTCGGGCGGGGTGCTCGCGGCCACGAGGACCCACAGACCCGCAGACCGTACGTTCCGCGACTCCGGGCGCGCGGTGACCGACTTGTCACCCCGCAGGCGCGTGGCCCGCCTCAGACTATCGATGATGGTGCAGATACTCTCGGCCGGGGTCCCCCGCGGCAAAACGTGTCTCCCGTCGATCCGCTGAGGCCCTGGGGGCGCTCGGACTTGCACACAGCAGGTCCGTCCGCGGTCAGTCAAGGGCACCGTGCGCTGATTGGCCTGCTCAGTGTGGTCGTCTTCACCGCTGGCGAAGGCTGGATCGCCCTGGCCTCACCACCAACCTGGCTCGCCATCTGGTTCCCAGTGCCCGCGGCCCTGGTTGCGGCCGACGCGCTCCTTCCCAGGCCTATCCTCGCACAGGCCAGACCTCTACCGGTTCAGCCGGCATTAGAAAACGCCGCCGCCGCCGTCATCGTCGCTGCCTCCCTCGCGATCGGGGTGAGCGCGGTCGGCCAGATCCCGGCCACATGGGACCAGCCGCTCACTCTGACCTGTGCGGCGCGGGATCTGATGCACGGCAGGGTCCCCTACCTCACCTATGAACCGCAATGTGAAGCCTCACTCAATTTCCACGGCACCGCCAGCACCCCTATTGCTACTGGCCCCTTCCAGCACGACGCTCACTACCCGTCAGCCACAGCCGTGGCCACGCAAATGCGCGCCGACCAACAGTCAGGGACGCATTCGGGTTTCCCAGCCTTTGGCTATCCCCCGCTCGCCGCCCTTCTGGTCCTCCCAGTGGCCTACTCCTCTTGGGCCGAAATCGACCTGTGGGTATGCCTTCTGACCATCCTCGCCCTCGGCCTCATGTTCATTCGGCAGCCTGATCTCCCCCCTCTGCTAATCGCCTGGCAGTGCGCTGGTCTCGCCTCCCTGTGGTATGCCTTCGGCTGGAACCCTGAGGAGATTGCCTACCTTCTCCTTGCCATCGCCTTCGCCCGACTCCGCTGGCCCCGCGTCAGCGCCGTGGCGCTTGCCCTGGCCCTGCTCTCCAACCCCATTTCATGGGTAGTCGCTCCCGTCTACCTCGCAATCATCTCCCATCAGCCCAATTTCCAGACGCGCCTGCGCTGGCTCGCGGCAGCGCTGATGGCGACACTCCTGCCATGGTTGCTCTGGGATCCCGCCCTCCCACACCAACTGTGGACCTTCGTCACCCTTCCCGAATTCCCCCTCGGCGCGACCGTCGCCACCCTGTTCGCCATCCACTCGCAGTGGCATCCTGTCTTTCTTCTCCTCTTCATCTTGGTCATAGTCGGCTGCGCCGTCACCGCCCTTCGGCGGCCAAGCCTCGGATGGGCTATGGTGCCGATAGCCTTCCTCTCTTTCCTCGTCAGCTGGCATGCGCCCGTTTACTATTACTTGGCGGTTCTCTGGCTCACTCCGGCTGTAGCCTTGGGCCTGCACGCGCCGGCGCCATCGTTCACCCCATCGCCCACGGCCGCACCCCATGGCCCAAGACTGTAGCCCCAAGCCCCCTGTCGCCCCTGCTGACGTGCCGGGGCGCTCATCCCTACCCGAGGCGGCGACTCATCTGCGCAACGCCCCCTACCGAGGGCGACTGAGCGTCCCCCCCGACCGCAGTTCGCGTCGCCGCACACAAACGGCGTTATGGTCCCAACCCCGGGCGCTGGTCCGCACCGCCGCGGGTCCTGCCGTCACATTGCACGCGCCCACGCCCCCAACGGTCACTAGAAGGCCAAGGAACGCAAAGCTTGGATCATCACCACACGCCCGCCAGGCCGACCGCATTCCTTGAGCCCTTGCTCTTGGGGGCAGTCGCGATCTACATGATCGCAGTGATTGTCCAATCGTCCACTGCCGCGCTCTTCCCGCTTCTCTCTTCTGACACGCGCCACTTGATCTCCGCGGGCCTTCGCGAGCGGCAGTGTCTCACACTCCAGTTGCACTCTGCACTGCCGCCCAGGGTGTCGGTCTACTTTGGCAGTCAGGAAAGTGGTCTCACGCAAATGCTCCTCGAACTCAACAACAACTGGGCACACCCGGTCTCATCGGTCACCTCGGCGCACTGGGAAGTCACGGTGGTACGATCCCCTACCCACCAGGTGTGCGATCGCGTTGCACTGCGAGTGGCCCCCACATCGTGACACCATTCGTGCTGGTCACCCTCGTGACCCTTTCCGTCGTGGGCCTTGCCCCCATGTTCCTCATCGTTGGCCGTCGTCTGACCGCAGTCGCCCTCGCACCCCTGGGCGGGGCCCTTCTGGCGGCCTGGGCAGCCGAGGGTGAGTTGCTCATCGGTGGCACATTTCCGCTCTGGTTCGTAGGTTTGGGCATTGCCTCGAACGCGGTGTGCGCCGCCTACGTTCTAGGCGCGAGGCGCTCCTCCCCGCTTAAACCCGGCCAGATTCGCTTAGTCCCGGAGAGGCGCTGGGTCTCGAAGCGCACCTCTCCGCCGTCGCGTTCGCATCGTCCGTATGCCTTCAAGGTGCTCCCTTCACTCTGTCTCGCCGCCGCCTGCGGAGCTCCGCTTGCTCTCCTCAGCGCCAAGTACGTTACCCATGACGCCAACGCCATCTGGATTTTTCACGCCACCTGGATACTGGCGGGACATCGACAGTACCGAGCAAACCTTCTCAACCCCGCCTACTCCTTCAGCAACCCCTCGTATCCGCCGCTTGTTTCGGCGGCCATCGCCACCTCGGGCCTCCTCAGGTTCGCGCTCAGCGCGCCCGCCGCGGCGGCACTGGTGGCCGTCCTCAATTCGTGCGCGCTATTTGTCGCAGCCAGCGGCCTAGTGCACGTCCGCAGCGCACACCGTGGCATCCAAGGTGCCGTCGCCGTCCTTGTCGCAGGCGGGCTGTGCCTCCAGGGCTTCACCTTGGACGCACCCTACTCACTGGGGGGGGATGCCGACTTGTTATGGGCCGCGTGCGCAACGGCGGCTCTCATGTACGGACTGGTGTTGCCTTGCCGTCGCGACTACTTTGCTACGGCCACGCTGTGCTGCCTCATCGCCAGTTTCACCAAGACCGAAGGACTGGTCACCGCGCTGATGGTGGCTGCGCTAATGGCTCTTCGATATCTCCGGGTCTTTTCATCGTGCGCCGCCGGGCCACTTTGGGACCGCATGCGCCGAAGCCTACGGGCACGGGCGCGCTCTCAACCAGCCCATTGGGGCGCTGTGAGCGGCAGAGTGGCGATCGGTGGGCTCGTCGCCTTGGGGAGCGGGGCAGTGTGGTTCTTAGGTTTGCATGCTATGCATGTTGAGAATCGCTTTTTCTCCGCGTCCACCTTGCGGGAGTCGAGTGGCCTAAGGCTTCACTTTATCGGTATAGCGCTGCTTCCCTATCTGCCGTTGCTTGGGCTCGCGATGAGCGTCGAGGAGGTTGGCGGGTTGCGATGGCGCCATGCGCGGCAGGCCGCGGGGCTCGGCTCCCCGTGGCTTCTATGGGCTGTCACGACGGGGTATCTCGGTGCACTGGTGTTCACCTATGCTGTGGGAAGTCTGGGCATTAGAGGTTGGCTGGCCGCCTCGTTGCCCCGAACAATGGTCTTCACGCAGCTGGCACTGTTTTCCGAGATGGGTACATGGTGCATCCTTGGGAGCGGTTCAGCTGCCGACGGCCTGCGGCGGGTGTGGCCGACCGCTCTACGTAGGCCAGGCCTACGGGCGGTTCGAAGCAAGGGCCGCAATCGGGCTGGACCAGGGGCGTGAGTCACTTCAACTGCCGGCGCTCGGTACCCAGTAGACCACGGCCCCCTTCTCGATCGACGTCCTCCAGCTCAAGGTGCTGAGGTCGGTCATCAGGGGCGGAGGCGTTCCCCTGGTGGCCACCACCGCCACCACCCCGTGCGAGTGACAGAAGGCGAGCAGGCTCGCGCCAAAGTGCTTGCCCGGTGCGAGCGTCCCGTACAGCTCGCGCACCAACCGCAGCTTGGCCAGGGACTTCGGGACAAAGCTCAGGTATCCGCCTGCCATGTTAAAGTACATCTGGTCGGTGGCCTGCCAAATCATGGACTGGCCCGCCGCGCCGTACGGCAGCACCACGAGCGTCTCATGGGCCCGGAACTCCTGGCGAATGTTCTGCGGCCGGAGCAGCGGGGGAGTGACTACCTTGGTGGCGGGCCAGGAGGCCGGCCACCACGAAAGCACCATAATGGCCGCGATCAGTGATGCGGCAAGGGCTCGGCCCCGCGATAGGCGGGCTAGGATGATGGCCGCGGTGACCGCCGCCATGAGGTCGAAGTACATGGCCAAGCGCACCGGCAGGATCTGTTTCAGGAGCGGCAGCTTGCTCAGCAGGATCCAGGGAAGGTGCCCGCCGACCAGGCCCCCAACGTGGAGCTTGGGCCCCAGTTCGGCCACCAGGCAGGCAAGCGCAGCGAGGGCCAGAACCCTGGTCCACCTGTCGCGTCGGCTGCGCCATACCCACCATGTCAAGAGCCCCAGGAGCGGGAGCCCCACGAAAGCTCCGTTCTCCGCCAGGTTGCCAGTGAATCGGCTTGTCACGGGCAGGCTCGCGGCGCTGCCGAGCGTCGTGATGGGGGTCGGAAACACGAAGTTGAGGACATCTGCGGAGTAGACCACGGGGGAATGAAGTGATCCCGGGGCTGCGCCCATTCCAATGATCAAGTAGTACAGGAACGGCAGGGTCAGAACCAGGGAACCAGCGTAGGCGGACGATCCCCATCGCAGCAGTGAGTACAAGTGGCCACGCTGATCGGGCACCAGCATCCAAGTGAGGAGCGCCAGCAGGGCCGCCATCAGCGTGAAGGTGAGATACACCTCAACGGACACTCCCAGCAGGAGTGCCAAAGCCAGCGCGGAAAGTCCGGCGTAGGTGTACCCGCCCATTGCGCCCCGCCAGCGGCGCACCGCCAGCCACATCAGCAGCGGCACCGGGAAGATGAACGTGAGGTGCAAGTGGCCAAGCAGCTGACCGGTCTCGTAAGGTCCGTACCCGAACAGCCAGCCCCCCACGACCGCCGGCCAGGTCCGCCCCGTAAGCTCGCGGCAGAGGCCGAATGCCGCAAGTGCAGCAAGGACCGGGCTCGCCATGATGGCGACGTTGTAGGCGACCACTGGACCGGCCGCTCCGGTGACGGGCCAGATTAGCAGTGCCACCGACGGAACTGAGGTGTCCCACGCGAGATTGAAACCTTGGGGAGCCCAGACCGTGTGGGTTACGAAGGGATTGAGTCCATGGGTCAGTGCGTAGGGCCACCAGCTGAGCGCCCAGGCGAAGAGCGTCGGGTCAGCGCCGATTCCCAGGAAGTGGGCAGCCGAAAGCGGGTTCACGCCCCGTGGCAGAAGCAGCGCAAGGGTCACGAGATATGCCAACAGCGCCAGCATGAAGCTGGCCATCGGCCGCTGGAGGCGATGGGCGCCCCGAATGAGAAAGCGCTCTCCGGCCGGGTCCACGTTCAGATAAGGGGCGGTCACATCGGCGCGCATGCGCCCCGGTGCCTCAGGGAAATCGGCCACGACCTAGCGCATCCCCGTATATCGTGGCCGCCCCACCTGGCGCTTGGCGACTTGTGCGAGACCTCCGGCACGTCGCCTTCAGCCTGGCCACCCTGACCCCTTCGATGGCGGGACCAAGGAATGTCGGCACCTCCTCCTCCTGCGGGGGCTTGCCACGGCCCCGCCCTGAGGGCCGGGCCGCTTCCGCCAATAGGTGTGCCATGTTAGGCCAAGTTCGGGCTAGCGCGGTCGAGGACACACCGGTTCCAGGGCAAGGTGGACATGGATTCCCGCGGTCGCGGCCCGGTAACAATGCCGGCGCAGGCGCTTCGAGCCCTGTCGGCCTGCCACAATGAGCCACGCCGACCGCCGGTCTAGGCTGCGCGCCCACCTGGGGAGAGATGATGCCAGCGAGTCAGACGCCGTACACGGTGGTGGTTCTGCCTGCGTACCAGGCGGAGCGCACCATCGGGCTCACCGTCGCAGACTTGCCCCAGGGCTCTGCCGACCATGTCCTGGTGGTCGATGACGCATCCCGGGACGCCACCGTAGCAGTGGCCCGCGGCCTCGGGTTGGACGTGCGGACCAGGTCCCGGAATGGCGGCT
>JAKAWF010000185.1 GCA_021817025.1 bacterium | reverse complement strand
CTCGATCACGACGTGCTGGAAGCCACCGCAAGTGCCGAGCAGCGGAAGGTCGTGCTCCCTCGCATAGCGGATGGCGGCGAGCGCCCCCTCCATGCTCACGTACGGGCTCCCTGGCGCCACCAGCACCCCATCGTACTCGCCCAGCAGCGATGGATCGTCGCCCACCGTCGGGGTGGGCACCCAGCGGGCGTGGACGCCCATCTGGGCGAAGGCCGCGTCCGTGGCCAAATGGGTCAGGTAGTCCGGGTTGTGGTCGCCGACGATCGCGATCAGCATGGGTGGTCCTCCGTGGGTCAAGCCTGCAGCTACACTACGGAACGTCGAAGCACCGTGTCCATCTGTAATATTTGGACGACATCATGAAGCAACCCTTCACGATTGATCTGGGCCAGCTCCGCGCGCTGCGGGCCCTGAGAGAACACGGCACCATCACCGCCACCGCTGCCACCTTGCACCTCACTCCATCAGCGGTCTCCCAGCAGATCGCTGCCCTGTCCCGCTCCGTCGGAGTTCCGCTCCTCATCCGGCAGGGGCGACTGGTGCACCTCACACCGCAGGCGCTGGTGCTCCTCGGGCACGCCGAGCTCCTGCAGGCCCAGCTTGAACGGGCCAGAGCGGACCTTTCCGAGCAGGCCGAAGGCCAGGTGGGACGACTGATGATTGGGGCGTTCGCCACCGCGATCAGCGGCTTGGTTGCTCCCGCACTCGCGGAACTCTCAGCAGTCCGGCCCCGCCTGGAGGTGATGGTCCGGGAGATGCAGGCACCCGAGTGTTTCACCCGTCTGGACAGCGGTGAGCTGGACCTGGCCGTGACTGTGGACTGGCGGGACGCCCCCCACCGCGGTGACCCCCGCTACGCCCGGCGGGACCTCCTGCGCGATCCTCTCGATGTTGCCCTTCCCGCCACCCACCCCCTCGCCGGACGACCGCTGGTGCGGCTCGATGATCTGGCCGAGCAGCCCTGGATAACCGGGGCAGCGGGCAGCCCGTGCGCCGAGGTGGCCCTGGCTGCCTGCGCTGCCGCCGGTTTCAACCCCAAGATCCGGCACGTCACCGAAGACTGGAGCGCGGTGATCGCCTTGGTTCGAACTGGCGCCGGCGTCGCGTTGATCCCCCGCCTGGCGCTCCCCACCCGGCCGCAAGGGATCGTCATCCGGGCTCTCGGCCGGCACGGCCCTGCCCGCCGCGTGTTCGCCGCCGTCCGGGCGGGCTCTGAGCACTCCGCGCTCATCGCACCCGCCCTCGCGGCCCTGGCCGCCATCGCCGGCCACGGACGGCAGCCGGCGGGTCTCGCGTCGCCCCGCCCCAAGCGGGCATCGGCCACGTCACCCGGTCAGGGCGTCGGGTGTGGCGCGCCTGCCAGCTCACGATGAGCACGGGCCAGAGTGTCTTCGAAGCCCCCAGGACGTCCATGACCGCTCGGTTTCCCCTCATCGCCAACGGCGCCCCTCATCCGGACCTTCACCGTCGCCGACCGCCAGCGCCGAACGGTGCCCTCCGGCGTCGCTGGCGGTACGGTTGTCGCGGGATCGCTCCAAGGGTTCAACCTGACGGCCCCACGGTTTGGAGTCGATCACCTCCACGTCCTGGAATACGCGTCCCCACTCGTCGACCCGAGGAGAACCCATGTCACAGCAGGACTACGCCATCCACTACCAGCCGCTCTTCACCGTCATGCAGACGATGGACGTCCAGGCCCTGATCGATAAGGTCGAGGATCCCTGGTACAACCAGACGCTGATCCAAGTCGGCGAGGTGTTGGTGCGCCTCGGGGTAATGCAGGGAGAGTTCCACTGGCACACCCACGACGAACAGGACGAGTTCTTCTTCGTCCTCGACGGACTGTTCCGGATCGAGCTTGAGGGCGCCGAGACAGTCGAGCTCGGGCCCAGGCAGGCGTTCACCGTGCCCGCCGGAATGGCGCACCGGCCGGTCGTGCCGGTTCGCAGCGCCGTCTTGATGATCGAGAAGGCAGGCGTCATCGCCACAGGCGACTGAGCCGCCCCGGAAAGAGGATCAGAGCGACCGTGAAGGACACACTGCGACCTGGGCTGACCGGGCGGCTCGAGTACCTGGTACCGGCCGGACGCACGGTGCCACACCTGCTGCCCGAGTCCAAGGAGTTCGGCGCGCTACCCGACGTGCTCGCGACCGGGTATCTGGTGGGGATCGTTGAGTGGGCGTGCATGCGCGCTCTGTCCGGGCACCTCGACGACGGCGAGGCCACCCTTGGAGTGCATGTCGACATCAGCCATGACGCCCCGACTCCACCCGGGGCGCTCGTGACGGTCGATGTGGAGCTGACCCGCGTCGAGGGCCGGCAGCTGAAGTTCTCAGTGCAGGCCCGGGACGACGACGCCGTGATCAGCCGCGGCACCCACGGGCGCGCCGTCATCGACCTCAGACGGTTCGAGGCGCGCCTGCTGGACCGGGTCACCCGCACCGAGCGGTCGTCGTGACGCGCGGGCGGCTACCGCTCTTCGACGCCCATCTGCACGTGATCGACCCGCGCTTCCCGCTGGTGGCCAACGACGGCTACCTTCCTCCCGTATTCACGGCCGAGGCCTACCGGCAGCGCACCGCCGACCTCAACGTAGTTCGTGGAGCCGTCGTGTCGGGCTCGTTTCAGGCCTTCGACCAGGACTACTTGCTGGACGCCCTGGCCCGCCTCGGCCCGGGCTTCGTCGGCGTGACCCAGCTGCCGGCCACCGCTCCTGATGAGCAGATCCTGATGCTGGCCAGAGCTGGTGTGCGCGGAGTGAGGTTCAATGTGCGCCGCGGTGGCTCCGAGACCCTGCAGCACCTCGACGCTCTCGCCCGTCGCGTCCATGAGCTGGCGGACTGGCACACCGAGCTTTACATAGATTCCCGCGACCTGCCGGATCTCAGCCCAGTGCTCGTGGCACTGCCGAAGGTCAGCATCGACCATCTGGGGCTCTCCCGCGAAGGGCTGCCCCACCTGCTGCGCCTGGTCGAGCGGGGCGCCTGCGTCAAGGCCACTGGTTTCGGCCGCGGCGACCTCGACATCGGCGCCACCCTGCGCGCCATAGCTGAGGTCAACCCTATGGCCCTTCTCTTCGGCACCGACCTTCCTTCCACCCGTGCCCCCAGGCCCTTCCAGGATGCCGACATCGACTTCATCACCGAGGCCCTGGGCGAAGGGCTGGCAGCTGCGGTCCTCTACGACAACGCCGCCACCTTCTACCGCTTGACAGCGACTGGCCGGCGAGTGCCTTGAAGGCGCCCGGTCGGTGTTCACCGGCTGAGCAACGGCAGAGCCGCTGAGGATGCGCATCGCGACGGTATGGTGGAGGGCGCCAGCGCCGAGTCTGGCAAACACCGCCGGTGATGCGGGCCCGACCGCAACCGCGTCCACGTCGGCGTCGGGTCGGTGGCAGCCTGCTCGGCGGCCCCGGGATTCCACAAGGGCTTGGCCGCGAGCTATGCGGATGGTCGCGGAGCCCCCTGGGCGGCCATCAGTCGGTGGACCGGCCCTGTCAGAGCGGAGCGGCCTCGCCCGGGTGGGGGTAGGGCCCGAAGGCGTGCCGCGGCTGTGTGGACCCTGCGGCGCAGGGATTCCCCCGCGCCGCGGGCAACGGCCGCCTCGGTGTCGGCTCGAAGATCGCCAGTAGTCTCGAGCCCCACTTGCGGGAGGAGGTCAGCGCGGCCAGCGTGGCGGATGGACCACCTCTGCTGCGATCTGCCCCCAATCCGTTCGAGTCGGGCTGAACACGTCCACCACCACGGCCCCTTGGCCCCCGGCCGTGACTTGGTGTGGTTCGTTGCTTGGGATGGTCCAGGTACCACCTGGACCGAGTTCCCTGGTCTCTTCGCCAATCCTGAAAGTGACCGAGCCCTCGATCACCATTCCAACTTGGTCGTTCCCGTGCCTGTGTTCCGGAACCACCCCGTCCGGCGGAAGCTCCACCAGCGCCAGCGTGATCCGGTCGCTCTCCACGATGCGCGCACGCACGTCAGCCCAGATGCGCTTGGGCGCGATGCTTGTGATCTCTCGAAGATTGGTCATGCCTTACCCTCTGCTGTTCCGTAGACGGGAGTCGTCCACTCGAAGTGTCGGCCGTCAGCTCGCCTGGCTATCGAGCGCAAGTCGTTCTGAAGAGCCATCGTGGTCTCTCCGGGCTTACCGTCTCCAACCGGCCGCCCGCTCACCTCGACCACTGGCACGATCAGCGCCGCCGTTCCGCAGAGGAGGAGCTCGTCGCACACAAACAGCTCCGTCCGCTGGACGCTGCGCTCCAAGACTGGGCTGCCGGTTCTCTCTGCCAGGAGAGTTTTCACCTGTGCCCGCGTGATCCCTTCCAGGATGTCGTCGCTCACGGCAGGAGTCAGCCACTCGGTCCCGCGACGCATGAACAAGTTCGAGGTGGTGGCCTCCGTCACATTGCCGGCGACGTTGAGCATGATCGCCTCGTCGTAGCCGCTGGCGACGGCCTCGCTCTTGGCCAGCGCGGGCCCAACGTAGCTCCCGCAGAGTTTCGCTCGACTCGGCAGGACCGCATCTGGTGCGCGTCGCCAGGAGCTGATCATGCAGCGGACTCCACTGAGGCTGATGTAGGCACCCACAAACGGGGTGGCCGCGATCGAGAGGCGAGGGCGGACATCGTGCATGCGGACCGGCAACTCTTCTCCTTCGAGGATGTAGAGGGGCCGCAGGTAGGTGTCTACTCGGACCCCATTCCGGCGTAGTAGCTCGCTGCTGGCCGCCACCAGGTCTTGGGGGGAAGGAGCCAAGTCCAAGCCGAGTACCCGCGCGGACTGCTGGAGGCGCTGGAAGTGGGCTTCCGCTTCGAGCAGGTAGAGTTCACCCAGCTCTTCGTTCCAGGTCGCCCGGATCCCTTCGAAGGTGCCCGTCCCATAGGAGATCGCGTTGGCGTGAACGCTCACTCGGGAGTCTTCCTCAGCTGAGAACCTCCCGTCCACGTAGACCACCCGAAACGGCTGGCCGAAGGGTCCCGTACGTGCCGCCGGGTGAGTTGCCGCGCTCATCTGTCGTGACCTCCGGTGCTCTCAGTCTGAACGGCCGGCCTTGCCGAAGAGAGGAGGGGTGGGACAGCGGCGGGCGTCACCGGCCCGGCCCTCCTGTGAGTGTGCCAGCCGTGATTGCGTAGTGACGAACCGTGGTGTCATAGTCGGTGAGGACCACCTGCGCCTCGGGTTCCACCACAGCCGCTTCGATGTCCGCGCCCGCGAACCTGCGAACCGCATCCACAGAGCGCCACAGGGTCGCCACCCGGATCTCCACGTGAGCTTCCTCCGTGCGCTCCAGCAAGTAGGCTCCGGCATAGCCATCGATGTTTTCGAGATGCGGGACAACCCTCTCGGAGAAGTGCCTGCGATACTCGTTGGCCCCCTGCGGGGTGGCGCGGGCGCGCCAAAGCCGGCAGATCATGGGCGTCCGCGCTGAACCGTCCGTGGTGGAGGAACTCGATCCAACCATGTTGACAGGCTAGCGCCCGCTTCGGCCCCTGTCTTGTACGGGATTGCGCAGAACTAGACTGACCCCATGGTCGGGATGTCTCAGCGAGCACATGAGCCCGTCGACGAAGCTCGCTTGTGGCGGGTGGAGGGCCTCGGTGGCTTGGAGGTGCTGAGGGCAAACTACGGCCGGTTGATCTTCACCCCCCACGCGCACGAAGGTTTCCTGATCGCCGTGACCGAGGGGGGCGTCGGCGGCCCTGTCTTTCGGGGCGAGCGCCATGAGGTTGAGCCGGGAGATGTCTTGGTGTTGAACCCAGAGGAGGCTCACGCCGGCGGACCGGTGACGGAGGCTCCCTGGAGGTACCGGGCGCTCTACCCGAGTCGCGACCAGATGGTTCAGATCATGGCTGAGTTCCCGCAGCGCAAGCAGGGCCTCCCGGAATTCCCCCACGGTGCGCTGAGAGATCTCGAGGTGGCCAAGCGGCTGCGTCGGTTCCTTCTTGCGGCTGAGGACGAGGGCTCCACATTGCTCCAGCGCGAGTCCTACCTCACCGAAGCCCTGGCATGGCTGGTTGGGCGTCACGCCACCGGCCGACGACCGGCCAATGCTCTGGGAAGGGAGCGCAAGTCGATCGCGACGGCACGCGGCTATCTTGAAGCGAGGGCGGCCGAGAGCATCTCCTTGCACGAACTCGCTGGAGTTACCGGGCTCAGCCCGTATTACCTCTGCCGCGTCTTCCGGCGGGATGTAGGCCTTGCGCCTCATGCCTATCAGACGCAGGTCCGCGTCAGACGAGCCAAGGAACTCCTGGGCCAAGGTATTCCGATCGCGCTGGCGGCAGCTGAGGCTGGTTTCTACGATCAGGCGCACTTTAGTCGGCACTTCAAGCGGACTGTGGGAGTCACCCCCGGCGAGTATGTGAGAGCGCAGTCTGGGTCCGAGAGTCGAGAGGTGCCCGAGGTAGTACGGTGACGTTCTTGACAGCAATGTTTACAGCAACGCGGCCGAACAGTGGCCGGCCTTGCCGCCGTGGGCTCGTCGCTTTGCGGCTCCGGGCATCAAGGCAGGGTGTCGAGGGCACGTGCCAGGTCGAGACGGTTGACGATGCGGTCGATCATGATTCCAGGAGGGTCCGAGAGGTAAAGCACCCGCCAGTCACCCACCCTCAGTCGGTACCATCCACGATGACCAGCCAGAGCCTTGATGTAGGCACCTGGACGCTCGGCGGCCAAGGCGCGCAATCCCTCGAGTATTGCGAGCCGCCGTTTGTCAGGGGCGCGACGGAGGTCGCGTTCCCCCCTGGGGGATAGGGTTATCGTCCTAGTCAGGGCTCA
>JAKAWF010000184.1 GCA_021817025.1 bacterium | reverse complement strand
CGTGATTACCGCCGGCGCCGTGGCTGAGAACCATCGGCACCCCTCCCTCGCCGACGACCTCGAAGTAGATCTGCTCCCCTCCGCTTTCGACGAACCCGGTGCGGCGGGGGAGCGCCTTCGCGGCGCCGGCCGCACCCGCTCGGGCGGCCCGGGTCCGGACCGCGACGCAGTCCATCTCCACCCGTGCGCCCAGCACCAAGTCCACTCCGCCGACGGCGATCCGGGCCGGCGGGGTCCCCTCGAAGAAGGCGCTGTAGGCCTCGTTCATCGCGGCGAACTCGGCCATGTCGGCCAGGTACACGTGCACCTTCACCACGTCGTCCCAGGTGGCTCCAGCGGCACGGAGGATCTGCTTGATGTTTACGAGCGTCTGGGTGGTCTCGGCCCTGATGCCGCCGGCGACGAGCGACGGGCCCTCGGCGCCGATCGTCCCGGACACGTGGATCACGTCGCCCGCCACGCCGGCATGCGAGAACTGCGGCAGCCGGCCGAGACCTTCGACTACGAGACGCTCAACCCTGCTCATCGGTCAATCCCTGCGCTGCGGGGCCGGCCACGCCCGTGCCGCGAGTCGCGGTGCAGGTGACCACTAGCCGCCAGTCGAATCGCCGCGTCCTGCCTGATGGTGGGGATTCGAGGTTGTGATTCACGGTGACGGTCAGCTGGTGACTCGCTCGAGTTCACCGGCTTCCACGTCGCCACCGACGGGAGCGCGGAACCCAGTTCCACGAGCCGCAGTTTACCGGGTCCGGACAGGGTTTGCGGCACCGACCGGCCGCCGCCCTCGCCTGCATCCATCCCGGAGCCCTCGTCACCAGTGCCCCGGACTCGCCGCACCACGATCTCGCCGCAGTGCGCGGCGAGCGATGGCCGATCTTCCCGCCTACAAGGCCGAGGCGGCCGAGCGGAACTTCGAGCGGACGCCAGGCCTGTTGCGGCACAACCTCGAACCTCGGCGGATGGGCACGGCTCCTCATGGTGTCGCCGCCTGGCGCGAGCGAGTGGGAGCCGAAGACTTCTGCCCTGCTCATAGTCTCGCTGAGAATCTTTGCCTGCGCGGCGGCGATCCCTGGCAACCAAGTATCGAGAGAGCCTGACGGTCAGTGAAGCGCGCCCGACCGCGCCATCGGCATCTTTTAGCGGACCTGCGCGACGGACGGCCTGAGCCGCAAACTCCCACGACTAACGAGGCGCCATCAGGTCCTCCCAATCATCGGGAGGTTCAATCTTGGCGCCAACACCAGCATGTGTGTGGACCAAATACTATAGATCGGCGTCGTCGATGAGCTCTAGCGGCTTGCCATTGGCGAAGTCGTGGGAAGCCTGCCCGAATTCATCAGTGTCCTGATTCTGAAGTTATCGGGGAGAATGGGATTGTCGTTGCAGGCCCCACAGTGAGGGCCAGATCATGCTCCCTGGCTGCCCCGAACCCCAACTGCTGTCGGCCCGGATGATCGAGACCATCTCCGGCGCTGGCGACGCCGGAAAAGTACGTCCAACGGCCTGGCGCGGCGCGCGGACACCGTTCCGCGCTGTGGCGACGGGTTCAGCAACCGGGCAGCGGCGGCCCAACTGCAGGTGAGCGATGCCATGGTGGGCAAGTGGCGGTAGCGCTACGTCAGTCGGGGGCTGGCCGGTCTCTTGGACGAGCCCCGGTGCCGGGCACTTGGGCGAATCACCGACGAGCAGGTGGAGCGAGTGGTGGTGCGAACTCTGGAGACCAAGCTAGCCGGCGCCGCCCACTGGACCACCAGGAGCATGGCCGAGGTCAGTGGGCTCAGCGACTCCAGCGTGCTGCGCATCTGGCACGCCTTCGGACTCCAGCCCCACCGCAGCGACATCGTCAAGCTCTCCAACGATCCCCAACTGGTGGAGAAGGTGCGCGACATCGTGGGGCGGTACCTGCATCCCCCGGAGCGGCGCTGGTTTTCTGCATCGGCGAGAAGTCATAGCTCCACGCGCTGGATCGCACCCAGCCGCTGCGGCCGATGCGGTCCGGGATCTGTGAGCGGCAGGCCCATGACTACCGTCGCCACGGAACCACCACCTTGTTCGCCGCCCTGGACATCGGCAGCGGCTAGGTGATCGGGGACCTTTGCCGGCGCCATCGCAGCTGCGCGTTCCTCAACTTTCTGCAGCGCATTGACGCGACGTTCCAGCCGACCTCGATGTCCATCTGGTGCTGGACAACTACGGCACCCCCAAGACTCCTTCGGTCCACCGTGGGCTGTTGCGCCATTCCGGGTTCCACGTGCACTTCACACCGACCTACTCTTCGTGGATCAACCAGGTCGAGCGCTGGTTTGGCCTTCTCACGCAGAGCCAGATTCGACGGGGTTCCCACCACACCGTGCGTGCCTTGGGGGACGCGATCCGCGTCTACCTCAAGGCTAACAACGAGCGCCCCAAGCCCTTCACCTGGGTCAAGACCGCCGACCAGTTCGTCGCCAGTATCGCCAGCTCTAGCGTAGCTACTTCAGAAGTGGGACACTGATAGACGGAACTCTGCAGCTCCAGCTGAACTCAGCTGAACTCGCCTACTCGCTCGAACTTTGAACGACCCAGAGCCTCTAGAAAACCCGGGGCGGTTCACAGCGTGTGCTGGACGCGATCCGGGCGGGTGAGGTGACCGCCGGCTCGGGCTACGTCGCCAGGTTGGAGGGACCATCGCTGCCTTCGACGCCGTGCTGGCAGAGTCTGCCGATTTGACATCATCGACGTCGATGACCGGCTAACTAGGGAGCGACCTCCCCGTTAGCGGGCAGGGTAAAAGTAAAGTCGACGGGAAAGATTAACGGCACGGACGATTGGGTGACAGTGACGGTCATAGTAGCTACCGGCCCATATCCGGAAGAGTTTGGCGAATACACAACCGAAATGTTGGTCGTCACCGCCCCGCCGAGGGCCTGGACGCCGTTCATCGTGAGGGTACTGTGAGACAGCACTGCCCACCCCGACAAATCCCCTGCGGAATGAGCGGCAGCATCGGTGGCGTGACCGCCGCCTAGGTGGATGCAGTCGGTCTCCTGGTAGCTGCCAGTGGTACCGTTGTCGCCCAGCTCTGCCCAGATCCAGAATCCTTCGCCGGGGACGTTCGAGGAAAGCTCGACCTGATACTGCGTCGCGGCACTGTATCCAGAGCCACTGGTGGCGGCGGCAACTGCAGGCGCCGCCATGAAGAGCGCCGCTCCGATGGTAACTCCTACCGCTGCCAAAGCCGAAGTCAGCCTTCCAAACCTGAGCATGGTTTATCTCCCTACTAGCGTAGTGTCGCGGTTGTAACTGGTGATTAACTGAAGAACTGCCGGTCCTCTCCGGACCCACAAGGATCTCCTCGGCAGTGGCGGTTCAGACGAACGTGCGGGGGCTGTCGTGGTTGGCGTTGGGGTAGGCCTCGGTGGTGGCGATCACGTTTCGGTGGCATAGGCCGCCATCGTTCGGCCGATGTCGGCTGGGTCGAGCAGCCCCTGCTCGTTGACGGGCAGTTTGCTCAGATCACGAAAGTACTCGACATAGAGGTCGGGCGTGAGCGTGCAGATAAACTTGGCTGCTTGGCCGAAAGGGTTGGCGAAGGTGTGGGCTGTCCCCGCGGGGACAGTGACGCACGTTCCTGCTTCGACATCGAAACTGTCGGCTCCGGAGGTGAATCTGAGTTTACCTTCGGTCACGATGAAGGTCTCGTCGTGATCCCGGTGAAGGTGCTGAGGCGGGCTGGCCGGGGTCGGCGGGACCATCGCCTCGATGAGGCCCAGGCGGTGCTGGGTGTGGGTGCCGTCCTCGATGATGCGGCAGCGGATCGGCCCGCCGCCGGACGGCTCGCCGTCGTTGGGGCCCACTACAAAGATGGCCATGGCTTCCTCCCTGGGCAGATGGACATTCCTAAAACTGCTGCTACACCGCGGCTTGTTGACTGCGGGCGTACTCATAGGATGCGCGGACCAGTCCACGCACCACTTCCTGCTCGGCGTGGTCGCGGGGGGCATAGAGCATGACGATGGTCGCAGGCGCTTCGCCGGTGGGGACCAGGTAGTGGGGTTCGGCCCATCCGGAGCGCTCGGCGGCAGCGGCCAGCGGGAACGGCAATGCGGCGTGGAGGCTGAAGTCACCGTGCGCATGCGCGTGGCAGAACTCGTGGCCGACTATGAACGCCTCTTTCGGCCCCCCTGCGGCGCTGGCGTCCAACATCAGTGCGCGGGCACCCTCCCCTGCGATCGCCGATGACCCGGCGAGCACCGACGGCCAGCCCGATGCCTCGGCAAGGATGGCGTCGAGGTGCCGGCTGTCTTCTGGTTGCTGGTCCAGTTGGGAGTGGGGGAGCTCGCTGGTGGTGCGCGGCCGAGGGCCGGCCCTGCGCGGTAGCTGTGGCTCTCTGTCCATGTCACGCTCCGAGCCAGAACAGCTCGATCGGGATGCCGTCCGGGTCGCGGAACGTCACCTGAGCACGAGGCGCCGGTTCCGTTGCCTCGAACAGGGGTCCACGCTCCACGCCCATGCCGTCTAGGTGGATGACCCACTTGTCGAT
Source organism: bacterium (assembly GCA_021817025.1). The sequence goes on along the minus strand of JAKAWF010000184.1, from coordinate 2,314 downwards.
CTCGTCCCTGCTAGCGACCTGGAGTGCCAGGTGGTCGAGCCCGGTGCGCAGCTCGCTAAACCGTGTCTGGTCCGCAGCGGGGTGGTGGTCAAGCCCCATGAACAGCGCGGTGCCGGGACGGGTCATGACGACGGTGTGCCCGTTGCCGCTACTGTGCGGCTCGACGAAGGCTCGGACGAGGCCCAGGACCCGCGTATACCAGGCCTCGCTGGCGGAGATATCGCGGACCGTGAGGCCGACGTGTTGGATGCTGGTCAACCCCGGGTGGGCCTGGGTCGCTAGGGATGTCTCGGTATGGGCCGTCATGGTGTCCTCCTCCGTAGCTGGTGACCTTCTTTGCGAATGAGACTCCAAGTCTCACCGCGAGACGTGCGGTATCATAGAGTCGTCCATCGGTCTTGTCAAGGAGGCGGCTATGCAGAGCTCACCGGAGAGTGGGGCGCCTACCGGTCCGAGAGAGCGCACCTTTCGCCTCCTGAGGGAGGCAGCCCGGGAGTTGGTGCGCACCGGGCGTCCGCTGACGGTGCCGGCGGCAGCGAAACTGGCTGGCGTGTCAAGGGCGACGGCCTACCGCTACTTCCCAACCAACGATGCCGTGGTTCTGCACGCGACGATGTCGCTTGCCGACGACCCGCTCGCCGACCTCGACTGGGCGCCGCCCACAGCCACATCGCCCAGCGAGCTCGGAGCGAGGGCCGCAGAGCTGGTGCGGGTGACGGCGGAGTGGGCCTTCGATCACCAGACCGAGCTACGTACGATGCTCCGCCTCTCGCTGGGACCCGAGCGCAAGAGCCTGAAACCCCGGCGTGCCCTGACCAATCGTGGCCGCTGGATCGCCGCACTGCTCGAGGGTTTGCCCGGCGAAGTCCAGCCTGCCGCGCGCGAACGTCTCGCGGCGGCGCTCATCCCACTCTTCGGCTCCGACGCCGTCGTCTGGACCACCGACATGGCCGAACTCCCGCGCGACCACGCGATCGACCTCCTCTCGTGGATGGCACAAGCCCTGGTCAAGGCCACCCTTGCCGGCTGGTAGCACCCCAACCTCCGCCTGCCTCCGATCAACGAGATTCCTGAGGCCCGTCAGGCAGCCACGGGGATGGGCGGAGTCCAGCGCGGGAGCAGAGGCTCCCCTCCACGGCTCTGAGACCGACACCGGTTCCCAGTCCGTCTGGGCGAGGGTCGGGTCGGAAGCGGAGCCGCTGAGCGGGCTTGCGGCGCGGAGCGGAAGGTCGGCGGCCGGTGGGACCCCGAGGTTCTGGGGCATGATGAGGCTCCGTCGCCGGTCAGCCCGGGCCGTGGGCCCGGGCTGACCACGGTCTTTGTGCGGCCAGCGGCCGATGGTTCGGGCCGCCACACAGGAGATCATCCGGCGGGCTGGACTGGCCGCCACGAACAGCAGGACCACGTCGCCCGAGCAGGCACGAGTTCAGGCAGCCGGCGTTGTAAGGGCGGCACTCTGAACCGACCCACCGCGAGGCCGGAACTGCCCGTCACCGAGCCAGCAGCCAGCCGATGGTCGGGGTGATCAGGGCGCCAAGCCCCTGGGTTGCGAGGGCTGGGCCGAGAGGCGAGGTACCTGCGCCACAACCGTTGGTCCGTCGATCCCCGGGAAAAGGGGCATGGCTGCCTCGGCCGTCCGGTCGGTGGCCTGCCCCGGTACTGGGCAGTAGGTCGAGTCCTCAGGTGCCCCAGAGGAGGACGGCTGATCCAGGCCGTGTCTGCCAGTCGTGGTACCTCTGGAAGCTTTGGCACGACGAGCTCCGAGCGGACGGAGCAGGCGACGGCCACGAGCCAACCTCACTGATCCGCACGGCGCCGGGCCAGAGGCCACCTCCGGGCGACCCCTCCGGGTGACGACGGACCCCCAGTTGACGTCCGCGCTGGCCCGGACTGGGGTGCCAGGGTTGACCTCAGCACCTCGGGCGGCCGGGCCTATTCCCAACCCTGCCAACATCCCTATGTGTTGCCGGCCGCTGGATCCGGCTTCGGACCGGTTGAGATCAGCTGAGCAGCTGCTTGGCGATCACCACCCGCTGGATCTGGTTGGTGCCCTCGTAGATCTGGGTGATCTTGGCGTCGCGCATCATCCGCTCCAGGGGAAACTCGTTCACGTAGCCGTATCCGCCCAGCACCTGGACGGCGTCGGTGGTGACGCGCATGGCGGTGTCCGAGGCCATCAGCTTGGCCATGGCGGCGAGGCGGGTCACCCCCTCCTGCTTCTCGTCGATGGCCCGGCAGGCAGCGTGGACCAGCTGGCGGGAGGCCTCCAGCTGCACGGCCATGTCCGCCAGCATGAACTGGATGCCCTGGAACT
>JAKAWF010000183.1 GCA_021817025.1 bacterium | reverse complement strand
GAGCTCATCCAGGTGCTGCAGTCTGAGCTCCACCTCCACGGCGGAGTCTGGAACTTTGCCGCGGGCTTCTCGATCAACACTGCCGGTTTTGTGATCGTGGGCCTCTTCATCCTCACCTGGGCCGCCGCGCTGCTCATCTGGCGGTACGGCAATGTGGAGGAGCGATGGGAGCGCGCCGCGGCGGAGGCCAGAGCCCGGGCGGGGCGCAGCTGACCCGGGCCTGGGAGGACCGCCGCTCCGGTAAACTCGGTCGGATGCGGCCTGTCCTTGCCGAAGCCTGAAGATCCGGTGAGCCCGGGGCGTGCGGTTCTGGTCACGGGGGCTTCCCGCGGCATCGGCAGGGCTGCGGCCCTGGCCTTCGCGTCGGCCGGGGATCGGGTAGCGATCCACCACCGCGACTCGCCCCACCTAGCCCAAGAGCTCCTCGGCGAACTCGTCGGGGAGGGGCATGGTGTGGTCTCCGGGGACCTCTCCGATCCGCAGGTGGCGGAGCGGGTGGTCGAGGAGGCCGACGCGCTTCTCGGGGGGCTTGACGTCCTGGTCAACAACGCGGGGGTCAGCCTGCCCCATGACCTCCTGGAGATGGATTTCGATCCCTGGCGACAAGCGCTGGAGAGAACGCTGGCGGTGAACCTGCTGGCCCCCGCCTACCTCATGTACTTCGCGGCGCGGAAGATGATGGGAAGGGGAGGGGCGATCGTCAACGTCTCCTCTCGGGGTGCCTTCCGTGGTGAACCAGGTCAGCCTGGGTACGGCGCCAGCAAGGCGGGCCTCAACGCCCTGGGTCAATCGCTGGCGGTGGCCCTGGCTCCCCACGGGATCAGCATCGCCACCGTGGCGCCCGGTTGGGTCGCCACCGACATGTACAACCAGGAGCTGAAGCGTCCCCGAGGTGAGGAGATCCAGCGCCAGAGCCCCTTCGGCCGGGTGGCCACTCCTGAGGAGGTGGCGGCCGCCATCTTCTACCTGGCCTCCCCCGAAGCTCGGTTCTCCAGCGGGGCGATCCTGGATGTGAACGGCGCATCCTACCTCAGGACCTGAGGCGGGGCGCCCGGCCCTCCCTCTGGATGGCTCAGCTTGAGCACGCGGTGCAGGGTGCGCACCGCGTCACCCACGTCCCGGCGCTTCACCACCGCGGCCACGGCCAGCTCCGATGACCCCTGGGAGATGGCAATCACGTTGATCCCCTGATTCCCCAGCGCTCCGAACATCTTCCCGGCGATCCCGGCGGTGCCGCGCATCGCCTCCCCGACCACCACCACCACCGACACCTGATCCTGGACGTCCAGCGCCCGGAGGTAGCTGGCCTGCCGGAGGACCCGCCGGGCAGCGGCCAGCTCCACCACGGGGACGGCCACGCAGATCACATCCTCGGCGGAAGACTGAGTGACCAGCAGGGTGGTGATCCTGGCGTCGGCGAAGCGGCCAAAGACCTCGCCGGCCAGACGGTTGAGCCCGGCACCGGGGCTAGCGGTGATGGTCAGGAGGCACGCCTCCTCCACCAGGGTCACGGCCCTCGCCCCTCCCGGTGCCGGTGCCCTTCCCTCGATCACGGTGCCCGGCCCCTCCGGTCGCATGGTGTTCTTGATGCGGATACGGATCCCGGACGAGGCCGCGGGCAGGACGGCACTGCGGTGCAGCACCTTGGCCCCGAAGTACGAGAGCTCCAGCGCCTCGGCGTACGACACCTCCGGAAGGAGCCGGGCGTCCGGAACCAGGCGGGGGTCGGCGGTGAGCATGCCATCTACATCGGTCCAGATCCACACCTCAGCTGCCGGCAGAACCTCGGCGATAAGGGTGGCACTGTGATCGGATCCACCCCGACCGAGAGTGGTCACCTCTCCCCTGGCAGTCCCGGCGCGGAAGCCGGTGACCACGGGAAGCGTCCCGCTCTGGAGCAGTGGCAACAGCCTCCCCCTAACCCGCTCCCGCGACTCGGGGATCAGGGGCGTGGCCGCCAGCGGGTGGCCGTCCGTGAGCAGCAGCTCAGCGGAGTCCACGGCGGCAGCCTTGACTCCCCGCTCCCGGAGGACGGCTGCCAGAAGGGATGCCGAAAGCAGCTCCCCGGCGCTGGAGGCCGCCTCCTGGTATCGGTCGGAATCGCTGGGAGAGGCGGCCAGCCGAGCGCCGTCAGCCCTGTACTTGGCGGTCACCTCCTCCACCTCGGTGACGAGGTCCGCCAACTCTTGCCCGCTGAGCAGGTCGCCGGCGGCGGCAAGGTGGGCGCGCCGGGTCTCGGCGGCTGCGGCTTCCAACCCCGGCCTGCCCGCGGCCGCCGACTCGACCCCTTGGAGCAGGAGGTCCGTGGTGCCTGCCATGGCTGACACCACGGCGACCACACCCGGGGGGCTGCCGGCGAGGATCGATGCCGCGCGGTCCATGCCCTGGGCTCCGAGGACCGAGGTGCCGCCGAACTTCATCACCACGACGTGTGGGTCACCCACGCGTTACGCCGCTCCCGCCAAGGTGCCCCAGCGGGCCTGGAAGGCCTCGAGGGTAGGTGGCAGCGGAGCCTCAAGATCGATCTCGCTGTCGAGGCAGTCGAGAGTTTTCAGCCCATTGCCGGTGATGCAGAGGACGGTGGTCTCACCGGGAGCGATCGCTCCGTCCCCGAGAAGCTGCCCGGTCACTGCCACGGTGACCCCCGCCGCCGTCTCCCCCAGGATTCCCTCCGTCTCCGCCAGGAGGCGGATGCCCCGGACGATCTCTGCGTCGGTGGCCGCACCCGCGCCTCCGCCAGACCGGGCGATCGCCCGGAGGGCGGCGTGCCCGTCCGCTGGATTGCCAATGGCCAGGGACTTGCAAATGGTGCTGGGTACCACGGGCACCACGGTCTCACGCCCCGACTGGTGGGCGGTGGCAATCGGGGAGCACCCCTTGGCCTGGGCACCGAACAGCCGGACCGGGTGGGCCGGGACCATCCCGAGCGTCACCAGCTCCTGGAATCCCCTGGCTATCCGGGTGAGCTGGGCGCCTCCCGCCATGGGCACCACCACGTTGTCGGGCAGCCGCCATCCCAGCTGCTCGGCGATCTCGAAGGCTACTGTCTTGGACCCCTCCGCGTAGAAGGGTCGGAGATTGACATTGACGAATCCCCAACGGTGGCGCTCGGCGATCTCCGCACAGAGGCGGTTGACCTGATCATAGGCAGCCCTCACCCGCACCAGGTTGGCGCCGTACACCGCCGTCCCCAGGATTTTGGCGGGCTCCAGGTCATCGGGCACCAGTATCCACGCCTCCAGTCCCGCCCGGGCAGCGTGGGCCGCAACGGCGTTGGCCAGATTGCCGGTGGAGGCGCAGCCGACCACCTGGAATCCGAGCTCCCGGGCCGCCGCCAGAGCCACCGCCACCACCCGGTCCTTGAACGACAGGGTGGGGAAGCAGGCGGCGTCATCCTTTATGAACAGGGATCCCGATCCCAGTTGCCCACCGAGGCGCGGAGCCTCGATGAGGGGCGTCCAGCCCACCCCTGCCAGCCGGGGCGCGGAACCGGGGACGGGGAGCAGCTCGCCATAGCGCCAGATGTCACGGTGCCGGCGCTCCACGGCATCGTGACTCAGTCGCTCCCGGATGGCCTGGTAGTCGTAGGCGATCTCGGTGGGGTAGAAGCAGTCGGGGCAGAGGGTCACCGCTTCGTCGGCGAACTCACGCTCACAGCTGGGGCACCAAAGGCGGAAGAGGTGGGACATAACAGATCTCCTGGATCAGCGGATTGCATCGGGCCGTCCCTCTGGACGGCAGGGCGCACCAGCGCCGGGATGCGGGTCGGGGGAGCTAGCGCCCGGGCGCTAGTTGAGGGTCAGCGTGTCCCCCGCGGCACGCCGGCGCATTCGTCCCACTTCCAGGGCGGCCACCAGCTCGCGCCTCCCGGCGGTCCCCACTGGATGCGAGGGGATGTGTTGGGCGGAAGTCTCGATGGTCACGCGCCTAAAATAGCGGGTGACCGGGTCTCGGTGCAGCTACGGTGGACGTGCCGGGTGGCCAGCTGGGAGACTCCAGCTGATGGCCAGGAAGATTCCCGTAGCGGTCCTGGGTGCCACCGGGGCGGTGGGGCAGCAGCTGGTGGCCCTGCTTGAAGGCCATCCCTGGTTTGAGCTCTCCGAGGTGGCGGCCTCGGAGCGGTCGGCTGGCCGGCTGTACGGGGAGGTGGTCGACTGGCGGCTCGAGGGATCGCCTCCTGAGGCTGCCGGGCGGCTGCGGGTGCAGCCGCCGGAGCAGGCCCCGAGGTCGCGGCTGCTGCTCTCGGCACTGGACGCGGCGGTGGCGGCCGAGGCCGAGAGGCGGCTGGCGCGCGCCGGCTACGCGGTGGTGAGCAACAGCAGCAGCCACCGGATGGACGCCGATGTGCCGCTGGTCGTCCCCGAGGTCAATGCCCTTCATCTGAGAGCCCTGGCGGCATCCCGGACCCCGGCGGGGGGGTTCATCGTCACCAACCCCAACTGCTCGACCACCGGGCTGGTGGTCGCGCTCAAGCCTCTCTGGGACCGCTTCGGCATTGCCGAGGTCCAGGTCACCACGCTGCAGGCCATCTCGGGAGCTGGCCTGGACGGGGTTTCCGGAGGAGCCATCACGGACAACGTGATCCCCTTCATTTCCGGCGAGGAGGAGAAGTTGGAGTGCGAGCCGCTCAAGATCCTGGGCACTTGGGAGGGTCGCTTCGTCCCAGCTGAACTGGTTTTGAGTGCCACCTGCCACAGGGTTCCCGTGCTCCACGGCCATCTGGAGTCCGTGAGCGTCCGGCTGAAGTCTTCGGCGGGGCTGGACGACGTCCGCCAGGCGTTAGCCGGCTTCCGGGCGGAGCCGGATGTGGCTGGGCTGCCCAGTTCTCCCGCCATCCCGATCCGAGTGCATGCCGCTCCCGATCGACCTCAGCCGCGCCTCGACCGGGGGGAGGGTGCGGGAATGACCGTCACGGTGGGGCGGGTGCGGCCCTGTCCGGTTCTCGGCTGGAAGTTCAACGTCCTCTCCCACAACCTCATCCGGGGAGCCGCCGGGGCGGCCCTGCTCAACGCCGAACTGCTGGTGGCACGGGGCGAGCTGGGCAGCGATTGACCTGGAGCGCCACCCTCTGCTGACCCACCCCGGACTGAGATCTCCAGGACTTGTCACGAGGCCTTCAAGTCCCTTGACTTCGGGTTAAAATACGGAGCAGGCTTCAAGGCGGGGATGGGAGGACTCGATCTCGGTGTCCGTGATTGCCCACTTCGGGCTGCGCCGGGTCATGGTCGGCTCCCCATCCCCGGGAACCACCATTGAAGCAAGGATCGGAGCGGGGACCAGCGTGGGAGCTGGCTAGACGGTTGGCTGAGCACCTCCCTTGGTCTAGATCCCGCTCCCTGGCCGGCGACGTCGTCGGCCACCCGGCTGCGATCCGAAGGCGGGTTCGGGCCATGCGGATCTCGGTGCTGGTAGTCGCGGCACTCATCCTCGCCTCCGTGGTGACCATGGGGTGGACCGGCGCTCTCTTCTCGGCCGATGCGCCCCCACAGAGCAGCAGCCTCACTGCCGGCAGCCAAGCATCGCTCCCCGCGCCGGCGGCGACCTGCCACGCGGTGGCTAACCTTAGCTTCGACCCTTACCTGAGGATCGAGACCCGGCCCGCAACAGCTGGTGGGCTGCCGGCGAAGTTCGAGCCACTGCTGGCGTCAGCCCGCGCCCTCCTGCCCGATGGGGCGACGCTTGCCGCCGGGACCGCGGGCATCGGCGGCTCGACCACGGGCATCACCGGGTCACCGTCGGCGCCGGTCAGCGCTGCCGCGTTCGCGGCCGGGTACTGTGACGAGACTGAGCTGTCACAGTTCGACCCGGCGGCCACCCCCGCCTGCCCGACCACCGGTGCCACCTATTCTTCCGCCGAACAGTACGACCTCTGTGCCCTCGACCCCAGCGAGTCAGAGGCCATCCCCTCCGGAGCGGTGGCCGAGAGCGCCCCCTCCGGGTATTCGGCAACCGGGGTCGGGCTGCCCTACGTGGCGGTGTATGCACTTGCCCAGGTCACCTCTGGAGCGGACGGCGAGATCGAGTTTTCAGGGAGCCCGCTGCTGAGCGGCGTCCCGGTGAGCGTGCTGTACCCCGACTACACTCCACTGCCTTCAGCCTTTGGCCCGGACCAGCCGGCGTCCGGAGGCGGAGGCGGCTTCCATGCCGTGGTCTCCTTCAGCCTCGCAGGGTACGTGGCGGCCAGTGGAGCGACCTCAGGCCCGCTGCTGCCCGCAACCACCTACGTGGCCTACCTCCTGGTCCAGGACACCGACCCGTCGGGTCCGCTGGCTGACCACCTGTGGTACTTCGTGCCATGAGCCAGGTGCTGTGGCGTTCGCAGCCGGGGTCCCAGCTGGAGCGGCCCAGGTCGGCCACTCGCGGCCTGTGGCGGTCCGCCCTGTCTGCCGTCGAATGGGGGCTCACGGTCGTGGCGTTCCTGGCCCTGCTCGCGACGCTCTCCGTCCTGGTCCTGTTGCGCCACGCGCCCGACGGTGAGACCAGCGTCTTAGGACGCCCGTTGCTGGCCGTGGCGACAGGTTCGATGTCTCCAACTTTCAACCCTGGCGACCTGATACTCGACACTCCCGTCTCGGGTCGGGCTGCGGACCGGCTGCAGCGCGGAGAGGTGATCACCTTCCGCTCCTCGGAGTACTCCATTGCGGGGCGACCGATCCTGATCACCCACCGGATTTACGCGGTGGTGACCAACCCGGCCACCGGTGGCGTGGCATATCGGACCAAGGGGGACGCCAACAACACACCGGACCCTGGGCTGGTGGCACCCGCGGCGGTGGTGGGCATCTACCGCGGTTGGCGCATCCCCTACGGTGCCTACGTCCTGAACTACCTACACGGGCCGGTGCCCTTCGT
>JAKAWF010000182.1 GCA_021817025.1 bacterium | reverse complement strand
GTTGGGCACGCTCGTGGGGAATCTACTCGACATCAGTCGGCTCCGGACCGGGGCGGTCACGCTGACCTGCCGTCCTCTGAGCCTGTATGGAGCGGTGGCCGGTGCGTTGGCAGGCCGCCACGATCCGGCCGGGTCGCTGCGGGTCCGGGTTCCGGAGACGCTCTTGCCTGTGCTGGGAGACCCGACCCTGTTGGAGCGAGCCATCGCGAATGTTGTCGACAACGCCTTGAAGTGGTCCCCACCGGATCGTCCCGCCGTCCTGGAAGCGGGAGTTGTGCGGGATCAAGTCATCCTGAGAGTGGTCGATCACGGTCCTGGGATCGCACCGAAAGATCGGCTGGCGGTCTTCCGTCCCTTCCAGAGGCTGGGTGACTCTCCGCGCGGTACAGGGGTCGGGCTGGGCCTGGCCGTGGCTCGTGGTTTCATGTCGGCTATGGGGGGGAGCCTGGAGGTGGAGGACACTCCCGGCGGCGGTTGCACCATGGTGTTCCGACTTCCCGTAGCTACCTACCCGGCTTGTCCGGAGGCCGTGACGACGCTGTGAGCACCATCCTTCTAGTGGATGACGAGCCCACCTTCTTGCGAGCCCTCTCAACCATCTTGCGGGCTCACGGGTTCAAGGTCGAGGGCTGCGCGACCGGTGAAGAGGCATTGCGGAGCGCTCCCGGGGTCCATCCCGATCTGGTCATCCTGGACCTGGGGCTACCTGGGATCGACGGCAGCGAGGTCGTCTGCGCGCTGCGGGCTTGGTCCCAGATGCCAGTCCTGGTTCTCTCCGCGCGTGCGAGCGAAGAGGAGAAGGTAGCGGTGCTGGACGCCGGGGCGGACGACTATGTCACCAAACCATTCGCCATGAACGAGCTGCTGGCGCGCATTCGAGCAGCTCTGAGGCGGGCGGCCCCAGCGGGCGAGGCAGCAGTGGTGAAGACCGACCACTTCGCTGTCGACCTGGCCAGCAAGCAGGTGGTCCTTGGTGGTGGCGAGGTGGTCCGGCTCACGCCGACACAGTGGCACCTGGTGGAGACGTTGGTGCGCAATCAGGGCAAGCTGGTTTCACAAAGGCAGCTCTTGCAGGAAGTGTGGGGGCCCCATCATGTGGGCCAGTCCAACTATCTGAGGGTGTACATGGCCCAGATACGGGGCAAGCTTGAGCCCATCCCCTCGCGGCCGAGGTACTTCCTGACCGAGCCGGGGATGGGATACCGTTTCGTGGCCTGAGCCGGGCGAGTGCGGCTGCGAGCGGCGTCGTGGTGAGGGGGATTCGGGTGGCAGAGCGGTGTCGGCACCAGCTCGCCAGGGCCGCCCCAGAGTCAGCTCACATACGCCGGACCAGCGCTGTGCGGGGACGTTCTCCAGGCCTCCGGGCGGCACTCGATAATCAGGAGGCAGTGGGATGGAGAAGCGGCCAATGACCGAGAGCTTCCCAAGTGGCTCGCCACGGAGTGCGTCGCCCGCCCGCCGGGGACGCTTGAAGGTTTTCGTAGGCGCTGCACCGGGCGTGGGGAAGACTGTCGCGATGCTCCAGGAGGCCCAGCGGGTCAGAGCCGAAGGCGAGGATGTCGTCATTGTCTGGGTGCAGACCTATGGGCGGCCGCGCACCGATGAGGCCGCCGAGGGAATCGAGCGGGTCCCGACGCGGAGGGTCCGGTATCGGGGCGTCGGGGTCGACGAGCTCGACTTGACAGCAGCCATCAGTAGGCACCCGACCATAGCTCTCGTGGATGAACTGGCCCATACAAACGTGCCTGGCGTGGTGCACCAAAAGCGGTGGCAGGATGTCGAGGACCTGCTCCAGGCGGGGATTGAGGTGTGGACCACGGTCAACATCCAGCACATTGAGAGTCTCCGGGACATAGTCGAACGAGCCACGGGGGTCGCCGTGCGCGAGACCGTTCCCGACCACGTTCTGGATGAAGCCGACGAGATCACCCTGGCCGACATCACGCCAGAAGCGCTCCGCAAGCGAATGCGGCACGGCAACGTGTACCCGCTGGAGCGGGTGGAGGCGGCGCTCAACAACTTCTTTCGTGAGGTCAACCTGGCTGCTCTCAGGGAGCTGGCCATCTGGTACGTCGTCCAGCATCGGTCCCGGGCTGGCGGTCAGGAGGCGATCGAGTCGGCGGACCGAGTTCTGGTGCTGACCTCCGGTGGTGCCGTGGCCCCGGGCCTGATCCGACGCGGGGTGCGCATGGGGCGTCGACTGCACGCGCCGGTCAGCGTCCTGGTCCTGCGCCAGCAGGGAACGCTGGAGGCCGATGTCGAACCTGTCCGGCAACTCACGGTTGACCTCGGGGCCCAGTTTGAACTTCACGTCTCCAGGGACCCTCTGGCCAAGGCGCTGGAGAGAGCTGACGCCTTGGGAGCAACTCATTTGGTGGTGGTGGCGGGAGCGCCGTCTCGCCGCGACGACCTTGGTTGGTCGCTCGTGGAGGGGTTGCTCCGCAACCTGCGCGGCCGCCACCTCCACGCTATCGGACGGCGGCTCGGGACCAAGGCCACTTCCTTGGCTGATGCTCGGTCCCACCCGATGTCTCTGCTGGGAGGAGATGGTGACAACCGAGGGGTGCGCGGAACCCTGCGCCTATACCTGGGCTATGCACCGGGCGTTGGGAAGACGACCAGGCTCTTGGAGGAGGCAGTGCGGCGGCAGACCCGAGGCGCCGAGGTGCTGGTGGCGGCGGCCGCAGGGGGCGGTCGCCCGACGGTAGAGTTCCTGCTCGGCCAGCTGACCGTCGTTCCAGCGCTGGCGACTGGGGGCATCGACGTCGAGGGCGTGCTCCGGCGCAATCCAAGCGTTGTGTGCGTGGACGACGTCGGCATCCAAGACCTGCACACCAAGGTCAAGCGCTACCAGCAGGTGCGGCATCTACTCGATGCCGGAGTCAATGTTGTAGGCACAGTCGGCGCCATCGACCTACCCGGCTTCGAGGTGGCCCGGGAGCTGCTCGGGCCGTTTCGGGGCGAGCAGCCCGGAGCCCGCTGCCCGGTACCGCCCTGGGTGGTTGACGCAGCAGAGGAGATTGAACTGGTCGACCTGCCCCCATCTGAGCTGAGAGAGCGGGTCAGGGCCGGTGGGGTTACGGCGCCAGACTCCGTGGCCGCAGCGCTCCAGGCCTTCTCTGCTCCGCTTCTGGAGGAACTGCGCAGTGCAGCACTCCGCCGCGTGGCTGCTCACACCGAGCGGCGCCGTCGGCGCTATTCGGGCCTGGACGGGACCCGCGACCTCTGGCCGGTCGAGGAGCGAATGATGGTTGCTCTCAGATTGGGCCGCCATGAGCGAGCCTCACAGCTCTTGGAGGCGGGAATGAGGGCTGCACGGCGGGAGGATGCCAGCTTGGTGGTGATCCCGGTTGTCTCCTCGCAAACGAGTGCGGTCGAGTCTCGGGAGCTCGAACACCTCACGGAGCTCGCAACTCGAAGCGGGGTCCGGCTGGAGACGCTCTCCCGCGAGGGCGCGTTGGCGCCTGCGCTACTGCGTTGGGCCCGGGACCACGGGGTGACGGCAATCTTCATGCCTGCCCCGAGAGCGCGGAGGCGGCTACCGTGGGAGAAGCCCCTAGCGTTTGAGGTGATCTGGCAGGCGGAGGAGCTGGACATCCATCTGTTGGGTGGGCAACTGCCCCCGCAGGGGCCCGCGGGTGTCACCAGCGCCACACCAGCGTGAGTTGAGCTGGAACGTATCCCCAGGGTCAAGGTTGCGCGCGTATAGGGGGGAGCGGGGCTCAGCAGGCGGGTGGGCGAAAGTCCGAGCTGCTGCTTTACGCAACGCCATCAAGACCATCGAGGAGCGCCAGCCCTCGACCACCTCGATGGCCACAGTAGCCGCGGTCACCCGGGTCCGAACCTGCTCAGCCGTTGTCACTCCTCCCAATCATCGGGCGGGGAGTCTCCCAGCGCCACTCCACGCTGCGGCGCTGTTACACATCCGGGCCATCGAAAGATCCACCTGGGCAACCGGGCGACTCGACTTCGTGAAGTCGCGGGATCGCCATCCCGCTCACCGAAGGGAGCAGGTGCCCGGGTCGAAAGACCCGGTGGCGAGATCCCTATTTGACCTCGGCCATCGTCACGTCACACCCTGCAATCGGGATGGGGCCGGGCCGCGTCGACCCATCGGCCCACAGTCAGGCGGTGCCCGGGGACGATTGGTGCGGTTTGGCTGCGGCACGCGACAGCACGCGGTCCAGTCCGACCCCGCGGTCCAATGTGCGACAACTGGAGGCGTGCGTGATGTTGAGTTCCGCAAAAGCGAGATGGCGAGCGCAGCCGCACCGGGTCGCGCAACCTCGTCAGCCAGGCAAAGTCTGGGCTGAGGAACAGAGGGGTGGTGGAGACGACGGATGTCGCGGTCGCAAAGACGGTGGCCGGCTGAGGTGTGACCCCTCGCCGGACCTCCCGGTCACTTCAGCCCCAGCGATGATGGTACGGTCGGCACGTCCCGCCGCGGTCGGGGTCCATGGAACCTCCGGGTCTATGCGGCCCCGGTCGGCAGCGCCGAGCGTCACAGGCGCTCGGCTCACCCGGCGACCGCGCTGGTCCGCTGCAGGGGATGCACCCCGAGCTGCCCGACCGTCTCTACGAGCACCAGTTCGTTGCCACACCCCAAGGCAGGAAGGGACGGATCCGGACACTGGCCGCCCGTCCGGTCAGCCAGCCCAGAATCTGAACCCGACGCTCGTTATCTCCGCCCGCTTGACGCGCAACAGTGCTGCGGCAGCAAGTGTTGCATCGCGCCCATGCTCGCTTAGCAAAGGTGATCACTGCACCGGACCCCGGTGGCCGCATTGGGCGCCGCCCCATCCCGGAGAATCACTCTCCTTAGTAGAGGGGACCGCCGGGACGAGCGACGCCGCCTGTGGGCTCGGAGCTCGCCGAGTGCCAGCTGCGAGAGCAGTGGCGGATGAGCTGTCGGGACCCCTGCCAAGCCGTCGTCCAGACCCCGGAAACCCATGGCCCGCTGGCGGCCTGATCACGCAGCGCGGTCTCGCGCCCGGCGGGGATCCGTTCGAGCCAGAACGGAATTTCCACCCGGACACTGAAGCAGGATGGACCGGGCCGCATCGGTGGAACGCAGGCGGAGGTGCCAACTCGCGTTCGGAGGCAGCGTAATCCCGGGGCCTTCCACGAGCATGCGAGCTCGTCATGCCGTCGCCTGGAGCCGGACCCGCTGGGCGGCTGCTTTACTGGCACTCGCGGTGACGTGCCTGTGGGCGGGAACCTGGATCGCCACCCCGTCCACTCACGGGCTGCGGGCTGCGGTCTCGTCATTGGACCGGCTCCACCGAACCCGACCGTTGACTCGAGACCAGGTGCCCAGGTACCTCGCCGAGGCCATCGTCGCGGTGGAGGACCAGAACTTCTATCAGGACCACGGGGTCAATTTGCAGGGGCTGCTGCGGGCCGCCGTCTACGATCTAATCCACCGCTGCGAGTGCCAGGGCGGCTCCACCATCACCGAGCAACTGGCGGAGGACCTCTATCTCAACGGGAATGACCACTCCATCTGGGGCCGCTGGGTCGACATCGTGCTGGCGCTCAAGATCACTGACCACCTGTCCAAGACCCAGATACTGGACGCCTACCTCTCCCAGGTGTACCTCGGCAATGGAGCGGTCGGAGCTCAGCAGGCAAGCGCCTCCTATTTTCATCAGCCCTTGGCCCGTGACTCACTGGCGCAACTCGCCCTCCTGGCCGGTCTGCCGCAAGCGCCCACCCTGTTGGACCCGCTCACGAGCCCCGAGGGGGCACGCGAGCGCCGGGCGGCGGTGCTGGCAGACATGGTGAGCATGCGATTCATCAGTCCTTCCCAGGCCCGCAGAGCGAACGCGGCGCCAGTCACATGAGCAAGAGACACGGGGCTTCCAGGAAGCGCTGCAGTCGTCCTCATGCCGCCAACTCACTCAGGCCCAGCTCCGTTGCGTCCAGGACCTCGCGCCTGATCCTCGCCGCCACAGAGCAGACTCTGGGGCGACCCGATGACCAAGAGTTGGCCCCACCGGCCCCGAATCCAACGCGAAGTGGGTGATGGCCAGCGTGGTGGTGCAGATCTTCACGGAGGCCAAGCTCCGTGATCCCGATCACCGGCATACCTGGATCCCGCCGATAGGCGACAACAACCATCAAATCGATCGGATCAGCAGCGAGACCCACAAGCGCCCACTGACGGTGCAAAGATCCTGGTCCACTTCGTCCATGTGCTGGAGTATCTTTGGGAGGCCGCCTCGTGCTTCTGTGCAGAAGGTGTCCCGGCGGCAGAGGCCAGGGCGGGCACCAAAGCCCCGGCAGTCCGCAAAGACAGGGCCAGCCGGGCGGCCAGGCGTCAGCCCGGCGGGAGGGCGCCTGCCGCGACCCTGTCGGGGATAGCTTCGATCCGACTGGGATCTGGAGGGTTGGCAGCAGCTGGCGGAGAAGTGTGCGGTAGTGCCCATAAGGGCAGTTGAGTGAACCGGGAAGAGGTTGGCGAGTGGGACTGGATCCAGTCCTAGGCAAAGCTGGCCAGTGGGTACGTTGAGTCAGGCGCGTGCGCGGGGCTCGGCGGGGCCGATCATCGCAAAGGGGGGGTTGACCCGGTGTGGCCGTTCTCCCTGCCTGGAGCGCGGTTTCCACAGGCCGGGTAGTTATCCACCCCTTCCTCCAGACCTCTATCCCTTTCCTGCTGCTACTAACCTCCTCACCTTCCTTGATGACTCGGTCCCATCCTTGCAGTGGGTCAGGCTATGGGCGACTTCTGTTGAGGGCGCCCTGCGACGACTGCTGGCGGGACATTCATGGTGTGAAGGATCGGGTCGCCCCGGCGTCAAGGCTTCGGCCAGCGCCACCGCTGGTTGAGCCGAAGTCCACAGGTCTCATCTTGGCTGTGGAG
>JAKAWF010000181.1 GCA_021817025.1 bacterium | reverse complement strand
CTCGGGGATTGCCTGGACGGTCAACTGAGAGCCTCCAGGATCGCGGCCGCAGCCCGAAAGCCGGTCGCCAGACTGATGCCGTCCCCGGACTTCTCCCGCCACGGAGCCGCCCCCGCCAGAGCCGCTCCCACCGCCCGCAGGTTGGAGTACACCGGGGTGCCGTCGGGGCCCAGCGGGCTCAGTTGGGCGTCGACCCCCAGCCCCACCCCATCCATGGACTGGGGGCGGAAGTACTGGTCCACAAAGCGGGGCTGACCGTCGTCGGGGACCCCCACCAGAGGCAGGCCGAAGACGCTCTCCCGGACCAGGCCGCCCGGCTCGATGACCACGCCACCGGTCCCGATCCCTCCGCTCGCCAGCACGAAGTGGCCGGCCTCGAGGGCGATCTGCCGCGACGCCTGGGCCACCACCACCGACTCCACCCGGCCGGCCCCGGCCCGCGCCCCGGTCACGGTGGTGCCCACCTGGAGCCGCCCCCCAAACCGCCGGAGGGCGCGGGTGAGGACCCCCATCAGCCGCAGCCCCGGCTGGGAGGGGGGAAGGGTCGGGATCTCGAAGACAGGCCGGCCCACCAGATCTTCGAGGTCGCTCCAGACCTCATGGCTGTGCTCCAGACCCAGCACCGCCGGCACCCCCACGACGGTCTCGTGGGCCAGTTCCGCCCGGATGGCGCGCCCCAGGCCGACTCGCGCCGACCGCGTCTCCAGCCGGCGGGCCAGCAGCTGGGGCCTGAGGTCTCTTTGGTCCCCGGCGAGGCCGACCTCCACCGCCCTGGCCTCGAGCGTGCCGCCGCCGGGCAGAGAGGCGGCCTTCAGGTTCTCGGCCACCAGGCTCGGGTAGAAGTCTCGGTAGCCGCTGAGGCCCACGATCAGGACGTCACCGCCCCGGGCCAGGTTGCCGGCCTTCATGGTCTCCGGAACCAGCGCGGTCGGCCGCAGCACCCCGAGCGCGGTCGGCATCAGCTGGTTGGACTCGAGGCTGCCGCCGTAGGCCAGAGGGGCGGTGATCTCCTTGAACCAGTCCAGGGCATGAGCCAGGTCCGCCAGCGCCACCCGCGAGTACGGATGGTCGGGGTGGCGGCCCAGGAAGGAGCCCAGTTCAGCCCCGGGGGACTCCACCCGCTGGGGGGCGTAACCGAGCACGTCGATCACCCCGGGCGAGAGCGGGACGCCCCCCTGCCCGCTGGCCAGGACCAGGACGTCCAGCCCCGCCTGGGCGAGCCGGATGCCAGTGGTCATGCCCGCCACCCCGGCCCCGATCACGATCACGTCGTGGCTCACGCGAACCGCTCCGCCGCCGGGACGGGCGGGAGGATCACAGGAGAGGTCGCGGAAGCGCTCACTGCGGAAGGTGCTCCAAGTCCAGGATGCCCTGGAAGATCCACTCGTCCAACCTGGTCTGGCGCGCCTGGTCGCCCCAGGTGATCGGCTTGACGCCCTTCCATCGCTCCTCGACGAAGGCCCGCAGAGTGCGGTTGGCGGCGCGGCGATCGCAGTGGCCCTGCTGGTGCAGCAGGGAGGCGACTCTGAAGGCGCAGAACCCGCCCTGACAGGGGCCCATGCCAATCCGCAGCGCCCGCCGCAGGTCGTCGAGCTCAGCTTCCGGCCGCCTGGCCACGGCCGCCTGCAGGTCGCGCCGGGAGACCAGCTCGCACTCGCAGATCAGAGGATCGTCCGCCGCGTCCGCCTCCATCTCCTCCTGGCGAGAGCCGATCCAGTAGAAGCGCCGGGCCTCGCTGTCCGGCAGGGGCTCGGTCGCGGTCCGGCAGGGGACGTCCCGAGCCAGCTTGTGAGAGACCAGGTCGACCGCGTCCTCGGCCATCAGCCGGAAGGTCGTGAACTTGCCCCCGGTGATGGTCAGGAAGTTGCCCACCCCGTCCCTCTCGGCGTGGTCGAGGACGCTGTGCGAGCGGGTCACGTCGCGGGTGTCCTTGACCTCGCCTCCGGGGGCGGCCTTGGGCAGCAGCGGCCTGGCCCCGGCCCACACCCTCAGAGCCCGGCTCTGGCTGAACCCCGGCACCAGGGCCTCCCCCGCCGCCATCATCTCGGCGACCTCGGCGGGAGTGGGCTCGATGGAGTCGGGATCCGTGACCGGCACGTCGGTGGTCCCGATCACGCACACGGTGCGAATGGGGACGATGATGTCGCCGTCACCGGGCATGGTGCAGCGGTTGACCACCGTGTTCACGATCCGGTGGTTCATCGCCACCATCACGCCCTTGCCGGGCACCACCCCCACCTCACAGCCGGCGAGCGCGGCCACGTGCCCGCTCCACGCCCCCGAGGCGTTGACGGTGCACTGGGCGTTGATGGTGAGCTCCTCGCCGCTGCGGTGGTCGCGCAGGACCGCCCCCCGGACCGCGCCGCCCTCCAGCGCCAGGCCGACCACGCTGTGATATGGGAGCACCCGGGCCCCCCGGGCGGTGGCGCCACGGACGCAGGCCCAGACCGTCTTCCAACTGTCGACCGAGGCGTCCGGCACCGTGAAGGCGCGACTGATCCTGGGGTTGAGCCGCGGCTCCCGGCGCAACGCCGCGGCCACCGGGATCTCGGCGACCGGGATCTCCGCCTCGCGACACCCGGCCACGAACCTGTCCGCGTACTCGGGGTCGTCCAGAGGGGTGGTGAGGAACATCCCGCCGGTGTCCTCGATGCAGTCGGCGGCCACCCGCCTCAGGATCACGTTCTCGCGGGCGCACTCCCTGGCCGACGAGGGGTCCTTGACCACATAGCGCCCGCCCGAGTGGAGCAGGCCGTGGAAGCGGCCGGTGGTGCCGGTGGCCAGGTCCCCCCGATCGACCAGGGTGACGTGGAAGCCGCGCAGAGCGCAGTCCCACGCCACCCCTGCCCCGGTGGATCCTCCCCCGATCACCAGGACCTCGGTCTCGAGTTGGGTCATCAGCTACCTGGGGTCTCTCTTTGGGTCCTACTCAATCCAGCCGAAGGTGCGGGTCACCGCCTTCTTCCAGAGGGCGTACTCGGTGTCCCGCTTCTGCGCATCCATGTGCGGCTCCCAGGTGCGGTCCACGCCCCAGTTCGCCCGCAACTCCTCCAGCTCCTTCCAGAAGCCGACCGCCAGGCCGGCCGCGTAGGCCGCCCCCAGCGAGGTGGTCTCGGCCACCTTGGGCCGGATCACCGGCACCCCCAGGACGTCCGCCTGAACCTGCATCAAGAGCTCGTCGTGAACCATGCCACCATCGACGCGGAGTGAGGTCAGAGCCACCCCGGAGTCCTTGTCCATGGCGTCCACGACCTCCTTGGTCTGCCACGCCGTGGCCTCCAGGACGGCCCGGGCGATGTGGCCCTTGTTGACGTAGCGGGTGAGGCCGGCGATGACCCCGCGCGCGTCGCTGCGCCAGTAGGGGGCGAACAGGCCCGAGAAGGCGGGCACGAAGTAGACCCCGCCGTTGTCCTCCACCGTGGCCGCCAGCTGCTCCACCTCGACGGAGCTGCTGATCATGCCCAGGTTGTCCCGCAACCACTGCACCAGGGCCCCGGTGATGGCGATCGAGCCCTCCAGGCAGTAGACGGCAGCCTGGTCGCCGATCTTGTACCCCAGGGTGGTCAACAGGCCACTCTTGGACTGGACCGGCGCGGTCCCGGTGTTGAGGAGCAGGAAGTTGCCGGTGCCGTAGGTGTTCTTGGCCTCGCCGGGGGCGAAGCAGGTCTGGCCGAAGATGGCGGCCTGCTGGTCGCCCAGGTCTCCCGCCACCGCCACCCCGTCCAGCGGGTGGACGCACTTGCCGTAGACCGCGCTCGAGGGCCGGATCTCCGGCAGCATGGCCCGGGGAACGCCCATCAGGGCCAGGATCTCAGGGTCCCAGTCGAGGGTCTCGAGATTCATCAGCATGGTCCGGCTGGCGTTGGTGACATCGGTCATGTGGATGCCGCCCTGGACCCCGCCGGTCAGGTTCCAGATGCACCAGCTGTCGATGTTGCCGAAGACGACCTCCCCTCTCTCGGCCCGCTCGCGGACGCCGGGCACGTTGTCCAGCACCCACTTGATCTTGGGCCCCGAGAAATAGGTGGCCAGCGGCAGCCCCACCTTGGTCCGGAAGCGGTCCTGGCCTCCGTCCCTGGCCAGCTCGTTGCAGATGGTGTCGGTCCTGGTGTCCTGCCAGACGATCGCGTTGTGGACCGGCCTGCCGGTGGTCCGGTCCCAGACCACCGCCGTCTCGCGCTGGTTGGTGACCCCGACCGCGGCCAGCTCCGAGGCGGAGCAGCCCGCCTTGGCCAGCGCCCCGGAGATGACCTCCTGGCTGCGCTGCCAGATCTCCATCGCGTCGTGCTCGACCCAGCCCGGCTTGGGGAAGATCTGCTCATGCTCCTTCTGGTCGACGGCGATCACGTTGCCGGAGTGATCGAAGATCATGAATCGTGTGCTGGTGGTGCCCTGATCGAGGGCGCCTACGTACTTGGCCATTGCGCCTGCTCCTCCGTTCCGAACTACTTCAACCGCCGTCCCCGACGGCGTCCCCGAATCTGGGTCCTAGGTCCCCTCCGCGAAAGCCTCCCGCGCGGCCTTCATCAGCAGCCAGGACGAGGTCGCCCCCGGGTCCTGGTGCCCCGCGCTGCGCTCCCCCAAGTAGCTGGCCCTGCCCCTGCGCGCCACCCAGGGGATGGTCGCCCGCATGCCCTGCTCGGCCGCCGCCTCGGCCGCCGCCAACGCCTGGTTGAAACTGCTCCCGTCGGCCAGCCCGGCGCTGAGGGCCTGGCTGGCTGGCAGCAGCGCATCCACCATCGTCTTGTCCTCGGGCACCGCCTTGCCCCTCGCCTGGACTCCCGCCACGGCGGCCGCGAGCGCCGCCGCCCAATCGGCCGGAAGGACCTCGGGCTTCTCCTTGAGGGAGGCCCCGAACTGCAGGAAGACGGTCCCGTAGAGGGGTCCGCTGGCGCCGCCCACAGTCGAGATGAGGGTCATCGCGACGGTCCGGAACAGGGACGCGATGTCTCCCGCCGGAAGCGCGTCCACCTTGGGCAGCACCGCCCGCATCCCCCGCTCCATGTTGATCCCGTGGTCGCCATCCCCGATGGCCGCGTCCAGCTCGGTCAGGTACTCCTTGTCGGTGGCGACGGCCTCGGCGAACTTCCTGACGAAGCTGAGGGCCTGCTCGTAGCTGATGGCCACCTCAGCGACCCGCCCCGTCCGCTTCCGCCGCCGCCACCAGCCTCACCTCAGGCGCCCCACCGCAGGGCTGGGGTGTTCACCGGAGCATCCCAGTAGCGGAGCAGTTCGTCGTCCAGTCGCAGCAGGGTGATCGAGAGCCCCGCCATCTCCAGCGACGTCATGTAGGGGCCGATAAGATTGCGCTCGATCGTGATCCCCCTGCCCTTGAGGAAGCGGTCCAGCGCCCGGTAGGCGATGTAGAGCTCGATCAGAGGGGTGCCCCCCAGACCGTTGACGAAGGCCAGCACCCGCTCGCCCGACCTGAACGGCAGGTCGTCCACGATGGCGGTCGCCAGCACCTCCACGATCTCGTCCGCGGGCGCGAGCTTGCGCCGTTCCCGTCCCGGCTCGCCGTGGATGCCGATGCCGATCTCCATCTCGTCCTCGCCCAGCTCGAAGGTGGGCTTGCCGGCCGCCGGCACGGTGCAGGAGGTGAGCGCCATGCCCATGCTCCGGCCGTCGCCGTTGACCTTGCGGCAGAGTTCCGCCACCTCGGCCAGCGAGCGACCGGCCTCGGCCGCCGCGCCGCAGATCTTCTCGGTCAGGACGGTGACCCCGACCCCGCGACGGCCGGCGGTGTACAGGCTGTCCTGGACCGCCACGTCGTCGTTGGTCACCACCGCCTCGACCCCGATCCCGTCCTCCTTGGCGAGATCGGCCGCCATCTCGAAGTTGAGGATGTCACCGGTGTAGTTCTTGACGATGTGGAGCACTCCGGCCCCGCCGCTGACCGCCTTCGTCGCGGCCAGGATCTGGTCGGGGGTCGGGGAGGTGAACACCTCCCCGGGGCAGGCCGCGTCCAGCATGCCCTTGCCCACGAACCCGCCGTGCATCGGCTCGTGCCCGGAGCCGCCTCCGGAGACGATCGCCACCTTGCCCTTGACCGGGGCGTCGGCGCGCATCACGTAGTAGGGGTCGAGGGAAACCTTGACCCGGTCGGAGTGGGCGGCGGCCACCCCCTCCAGCTCCTCCCGGACCACGTTCTCAGGGTTGTTGATGAGTTTTTTCATGAGAGTCCCTCTGCTGCCTTGGGCTCAGCTGCCCGCGGCCGGGGCGTCGGCGTCGGCCTTCGCCTTGCGGGCGGCAAGCACGTCACCGATGAACCAATCGTAGACCAGCGCCCCGATCACCCCTCCGACCAGGGGCCCCACTATCGGGACCCAGAAGTAGTTGGAAAAGTGGAACGCCCCCGAGGTGAACGTGCCGGGGAAGGCTGTCTTGCCCCAGCCGAAGAGCCAGGCCGCCATCCGGGGGCCAAAGTCGCGGGCGGGGTTGATCGCATAGCCGGCGTTGGCCCCATATGACATACCGATCGCGGCGATGGCGATGCCGATCACGAACGGACCCAGATTGCCCACCGGGGCCAGGTTGCGCGGGTCGGTGATCGCCAGCACGAAGATCAAGAGGAAGGCGGTGCCCACGATCTGGTCCACCAGCGGCCCCAGGTTGCTGCCGTGGAAGTAGGGAGCGGGGAACGTGGAGAAGATCGAGTACGTGGCCAGCGCGGTCCCCTGCTGCGGGATCACCTTGGCCGCCAGATCGAAGGCCTGGATGGCGGGCCCGTAGACCATGTAGACGATCGCCGCCCCGATGAAGCCGCCCAACACCTGGGCCGCGGCGTAGGGAAAGACCTTGTTCCAGGGGAAACGCCGCCTGACCGCCAGAGCCAGAGTCACCGCCGGGTTGATGTGAGCCCCGCTGACCCCGC
>JAKAWF010000180.1 GCA_021817025.1 bacterium | reverse complement strand
CCAGCTGGATGGACCAGGTGGAGACCTGGTTCGCGATCCTGCACCGCAAGGCGATTCAGCGAGGCGTCTTCCGCAGTGTGCGCGCTCTGGTCGCCTCCATCCAGCAATTCATCGCCGAGTGGGACGAGACGAAGCATCCCTTCTCGTGGGTCAAGACGCCCAGTGAGGTCCTACCCCAGACTAATGTAAAAGCCACTTCACGCGCAGGGCACTACGTTCGCAAGAACTCTCAGTAGCATCTTCGCGCTGCGGTTCGTACAGGCGCTCGGTCACGCAATGCCAGCCACTCCACCTCATTCTGGCCACCGGGCTTGAGAAGGCTGTATTAGACGGTCAGCGGGAGACACTCTAGGCGAGGCTCTAGCCTTGGCTGTCGTCGATGCCCTCTTGACCATTTGGGACAGGCTCTACCCTACCTCGTTCGGCCACCACGGTGTCGGTCTTGGCGATAGCTACTTGAATACGCTCGTTTGCGCCCAAAGAGACGACTAGAGCGCGCCCCAATACCGCGGCCACCAAAGTGGAGGCGGCCATTGCCAGGCTCGGTAAGACCGCCCCGAACAGCAAAGAGACCGGCGACCAGTAGCCGAACCGAATGTGCTGGAGCAGAGGTCCTACCATGAGGCCGAGCAGAGCTACCGCCAGCCCCTCCCCAACTGCGAAGGCAACTCCGGCCACTTTCGGCACGAAGGCTCCTCCCGCCAGTTCCTTTGCTAGCGTTGGCGCTACCTCTACAAGCTTGATCTGGTCTGCCTCGGTTAGTTGGGGTAGGTCGGTTTCGTACTTTTCGGCAACCCCCACGATCCGTTTCCACAGCTCGGGTACCCGAGGCAGCATCCCCGCGAGGTCGAGGTCGGCAATGCCGGCCACCAACAGCGGCGAACTCACTAGCCACGCTCCAAGGAGACCGAAGGCTGCTACGAATACCACCGTAGACTCGCCATCCCAAGTCGGAAGCAATGCCCCAAGGACGAAGAGGGATCGCCACATCCACCTAAGAGGGCTTTTGTCCGCCTTCGCTTCCAATAAGCCCGCAGCGGTCGCTGTGTCCCGTGACCAGGCACCAATGGCCATCCGTGTCTCAATTCGCCGCCGTGTTTGGCGTATCCACGCCCTGACCCGCCGTACAGGATTCATTTGGATCGAAGCTTCTGGCCGGGCTGTTCGGTTTGCATCGTTGGTCCCGATGCGGTCAGGACCGCCGCGGCGGTGCCCACTTTCTCGCTCTTGTCCAGACTTCTTCGTGGACTTGGCGAATTGTTCCGGACAGCGCAACGTCTAGATGGACCAAGACTGATGGCTTGGACTTTCCGATCCCCGTCGGCGCCGTGCCGAGTACAGGTACCTGCCCGTCATCGGGTATGACGTACCGGTCGTGAATGTTGGGGCTGATGTGGAGCTCCTGTGCGCGAGGCGGCCTGATATTCCCAAGAGTGAGATCGAAGCGCTCGGGGTCAACCTTCGGGCCAATGAGTACGCGCGCCGCCTCGGTGTCCTTCGCGCGTTCGTTAAGTCGTGGTTCCCTGCAGTAGGGATCGACGAAATGGCAGGGACCAGCTGCTCGCATCACGTCACTGAGCTTCTGGATGCCAAGCTCAGAGAGCAGCCGGTAGCAGCGGATGCGCCGCGAGTGGTACGGGCGCTCCTCGATGGCCCGCCGAATCCTGGCGGCCACAGCCTCGACATCCCTGTCTGCCGTCCAACGTCCCTCTTCCCAGTTCTCCGCCGGTGCAAGGGTCCACCTCCGACCGAAATCGGTGGCCGCCTCGGTCTGCGGCGCGGTCAATGTAAACCGAGCACCCCCGGGCTGGCAAGTCGCACCCTGACTCGCCTGAGTTGCGCCGGTGCCGGTTTACCCTGAGTCGGTGGCCCGCAGCGGCAGCTGTAGGGTGGGCGGGTCCCAGGTGGCCGCAGCGCGGAAGAGGGCGCACCTTTGGACGATCACGAATAGTGCACTGAGCTGATCACCAAAAGTGTCCCCCGGTCCACGATTTCAGTGGATAACTGGTCGGCATGATGGGCGGGCCAACCAGGTGGAAGGCAGTTGTCCCGGCGTCGGCAGCTGAGCCGTGAGGGCGGGCCGGCAGGTGAGCTAGGCCGGCGGAGTTCGGGACCCCTATGTGCTTGTTGTGCCCGGCAGCGGGAGCCTAGTCCCATCGAAATCGCAGATCGGGCCGCGGCGCGGCTTCACGCGGATGCCTCGTCGCTCACCTGTCCAGTTTTGGCACCCAGGGTCGGGTGAGAACCCTTGCCCCAGTCTCTCACCGAACCTGATGCCATATCTTGTACGATATGGTAGGCTCTCAATGGGATGGCGAAGCGAGACGACCTGGACGCCTTCATCGCGGCGCGCGCCGGCATCAAGCCGGACTTTGCCGAGCTGCTGCGGGCGGAGTTGGAGACCCGCCGGCTGGTTCTTCAGCTGGCCGCTGAGCGGGAGCGCCAGGGTCTGAGCCAGGAGCGGGTCGCAGCCGCCCTCGGCACCAAGCAACCCAACGTGGCACGCCTGGAGCGGGGGCGTGTGGATCCCAAGCTCAGCAGCTTGGAGCGGTACGCCAGCCTCCTCGGATGGCGCGTAACTCTGGAGCCGCTGCGAGAACCGGCGCCCCGACCGGTTGGTGCCGGGACTCGTTCCCGGAGATCCTCTAGCGGCTGACTGGCCAAGTCGCGGGACGCGGCGGGCGCTGGCGGGTTCCCGGATCAAGACGCCGAGGCTGGAAGTGTCCCCTGCGGCCTGCCGTCCTCGGCTCGACCGTGGGTCCCCTGCCCGGGGCGGACCTGGCCCTGGAATACGAGGAAGCCTTCAGGGAGTGGGAGGGGATCGGGCGGGACCCTGGCCTGGGACCAGACCGCCGGCGACGGGATCCCACCCGATGCTCCGTGGTGAGATCTGCCCAGCCGATCGGGGACCGGTGAAGGATATGGGGGCCCACCGGCACCGCCCGGCGGTGGCGGTGAGCTTAAGACTGTGCCAAAGCCGGGGCGGCACCGCTGGGACGGAGAGTGCCTTGCGAGGCGAACTTCAACTGGCCCGTCCCGGCTGCCGGCCTCGCGGCGAGCTTCCTACCCGCCGGCGGTGACCGGACTGATCTCGGGCCAGGAGCTGTATCAACGGCTCCAAACGGCGGTCGAATAAGAAGGAGAGACCCCGACAGCAGATCGAGGGGCGGGGAAGCGTAACCCCCACCTGAGTGAGGAGCCTGCGTGTCCGAACCAGGACGGGACCTGGCGGAAGACGCGTTCGACCGCCCTAAGGCCGGGCCCAAGCAGGACACGTGGAAAACCAGTCGCCGCAACGGATCCGGGACGGCGGGTGTAAACGAGGATGCGCTGGCCAGGCGCGGGCGCCAGGGCGCGAGCTTCGCCCCGCCGGATGGAGTCTCCAGGCCCTACCTGGGCCATCACTCGGTCGCGCGGCGGTGTCGCATGCGCACAGGTGCTTCCGGGCTCACCGATTGGCGCACAGGCAGCACCGCTCGAAGTCGAAGGCGGAGGCGGTCGCGCGCCCCCACAGCCTGCGGGTCTGCTCGTTGAACTCGGGGTGGATGACTCGGCCAATGGGCACGGCGCCTATCACCCGGGCGCCGGCGGCGCTCAGCGCCGATGCCGCGCTCTGCAGCGCGGCGCCAGTGGTATAGGTGTCGTCTAACAGCAATATCCGCAGCCCGAGCACCTCCTCTGTGACCACATAGGCCTGTTCGTCGGCGTGGTTGTGCCGGACATCCCCGCCTCCCTTGGCGAGCAGGGGATGGCACCAGCTCCGTAGCCAGGGCGAGAGCTCGATTGCCCCATCCAGTGGATGCGGCAGCTCCCGGCCACGGCCTGAGGGGACGGTAGTCACAAGGTCCCAGGACTCGCCGGCAGCCTCCGCCACGCAGGTGCCGTGGCGCTGGAGAAAGCTTGCGAGCAGCGCTGCCACAATGAGCGAGAACTGATACCGGACGGTGGGGTCAGGGCCATCCTTGTATCCCCGCAGCACGTGGTGCAGCTGACCTCCGACCTGGTACAGCGAGATGGGGACCACGTTGGCCACAGGATGAGCTACCTGCGCGGATGTCTCAGCACAGCTGAAGCAGCGGCGGTGGCCAGGGTTGGGCGCCCCGTGGCAGATGTCGCAGACGCCGTCTGCGGCTGCTGGGACGGGGACCAGGTACCCTGCGGCAGAGTCGGCGAGCTCCTGAGCGGAGGGCACCGGCTCTCACTGGAGTGTCAACTGGGCGGGTGGCGCTCCAACGTTGGTCAGTGCCCCCAGGATGTCACTGACCGACTGCACAACCTTTACCCCTGGACGGCGCGAGTAGCGTTGGGCCCACTCCTGCTCCAAGACCAGCGGTTGCACCAGGAAGAGACGCTTCCCATGCTCGAGTGCAAGTCTGGCCTGGAGCCGCGCTCCACTGGTCGCTGAAGCCTCGACAACCACGGTGCCGATGGCCATGCCGCTCATCACCACATTGCGCATCGGGAAGGAAAAGCGGGTCGGCCCCGCTCCCGGCAGGAACTGCGAGACCAAGGCACCTCCGGAGTCGACTATCGCCTGGGCCAGACCGGCATGCTCAGGCGGATATACTCGGTCGATCCCGGTGCCCAGGACGGCGATCGTCCGTCCCCCGGCGGCCAAGGCGGCTCGATGGGCCGCTGCATCGATCCCTCGCGCCATGCCGGAAACCACCGTGATGCCATGGCGGGAAAGCCTCGAGGACAGCAGACCCGCCAGATCGCGGCCACGGTCTGAAGCCTTCCTGGTCCCAACGACGGCAATCGACCTGGCGTCCTGCTCGTGAAGGGATCCCTTCACGAAGAGAAACGGAGGACGATTGTAGATCTGGCGCAAATTGACCGGGTAGTCTTGATCCAGTACCGTGACCACGCGGACCCCTACCGCTTGTTGGCTCTCGATCACGGCTTGAAAGCGTGAGATATCCGCGGGCGTGACGCGGTTCACGAGAGCTGCAAGCTCCGGCTCGGGCATTAGCTCCAGACCCGACCACTCTCGGTGCAGGATGCGCAGGGCACTGCCCGCATCCTCAATCATGGACGCGGTCATGTACCAGGGGCCGTCGGTGGCGGCAGCCAGCGCAAGGACCGCGGCTGCCTCGTCGAGGCGGGCCTGCGGGGGCGCCACGAACATATGTGTCATCCTATCACCCTGTCGCACTCCCTGCTCCTTGGAGAGTCCTCCGGAGGTCGCTTCCCGGGACCGCGCCTGCCGCCCAGCATATGGCGGCCAGGTCGAGAATGGAAGGGCGAGAGGATGTCCCGACCGGATGTTGGCTCGTATGTGGCGTGCCGCACGCGCTCCGAGCCCTCACGGGCACCTCCGGGCGGCTTCGCCAGCACCGCTGCCGCCGCGACCGCGCTTCTCGATTGCTGCCCACTCCCCTTGGCCCACGATGCTCGCCGGCCGAGCGCCGGGGAACAGCCGACCCGGCTCCACCTGGGAATCGGGGCTTGCGCGGCCCATCCGGCTGGGGGCGTGCTCGGCCGCCGCCAGTGGCGGGAGCCGGGAGATGGGTTGCAGCAAGGAAGCTCTCGCCGCAGCCTCGCGGAGTCGGCCAGCGCCAGCACCTGGGTGGACGCCTTGCCGCCCGGAGCTGAGCCGGCGCCCCGCCCTATGATATCCGCCCATGAAGGCCGGACCCACCACGCTCAAGCCCCTGATCGAGGGTCAGAAGCAGTACCGGGTGCCAATTTTCCAGCGGCCATACACTTGGGAGGGCACCCAGCTGAAGCAGCTTTGGGCCGACATCTTGGCCCAGTACGAGCTTCTCCAGGCGGAACAGCAGGGATCCAGCTGGCCCAAGCGATCCCGCCACTTCCTGGGCAGTTTCGTGCTCGCGCCAATCCCAACGGGCCCAAGTAGCGTTTCGCCCTACCTGGTCATCGACGGGCAGCAGCGGCTGATCACTCTCTTCCTGGCCCTCGCGGCCCTGCGAGACCTGGAGTCGGCGAGGGACCCCGGGGCTCGGGCGAAATACGATGGGCTTTACCTCAAGAACGAGTACGCGACTGGCCTGGACCAGTACAAGGTGCTCCCCGCCAAGGCGGACCGCGAGGCCTTCTTCGCCTGCATGGACAGCGAGCCGGCAATCGCCAGCACCAGCAAGATCGCCGCAAGCTTCGCCTTCCTCCAGCAGTCGCTTCGGGCCGGGCCGCCTCTGGCCGATGGCGGCAAAGATACGGGCTTCGATCTCGAGCTAATTAGCCAGGTCATCGTCGACCGGCTGGCAGTGGTCGAGATCACAACCGAAGCGGACGACAACCCGTACGCCATCTTTGCCTCCCTGAACGGCACCGGCGTGGGCCTGACCCAGGCGGACCTGCTGCGCAACTACATCTTCATGCTCCTTCCCCGAAGCGGCGAGGACATCCACGCAAAAATCTGGCGCCCGATGGAAGACCTTCTCCGCACCCAGGAGAACCTCGAAGGGCTGGCGCGGGTGGACCTGCAGCGCCGCGGGATCGATGTCACCCGGGACGAGGTCTACCGTCGCCACCAGGAGCGCCTTGAGCCGCTCGCCGGACACGAAGACCAGGTGGCGGAGCAAGTCCGGGAGCTGGCCCATCAAGCCTGCTTCTACGCCAGGTTGGTTGACCCAGGTCGCGAGAAGGACCTGGAGGTGCGCCACAGCCTGCGGCGGCTGAACCGCTGGGGAGCCCAGACGACCTACCCCTTGATAATGCAGCTGTTCGCGCTGCAGGACGCGGGCAAGTGCCAGGCCGACGATCTGCGCCTGGCGCTCAGCTACCTGGAGTCCTTCATCGTGCGCCGGTTCCTGTGCCAGGTGCCCGCCAACCAGCTAAATCGCCTCTTCATCGAGCTGGTCAAGGACGTGGATGGCGCAACTCCAGTGCGCGATGCGGTCCGGGCGGGGCTGTCAG
>JAKAWF010000179.1 GCA_021817025.1 bacterium | reverse complement strand
CGGTGAAGTTGCAAACCGATGTTCGCGGGACCCGCAGGGGGGGGCGGTGCGGCCGTCGGTGGCGCTCTGCGCGCCCGTTTTCACCGAGGCCGGGAGGCTCCCAGCATCCGCTCCGAGCCGGCCGTCGCCCGTGGTCACCGTGCCAGCCGGCACCCGCGCAGACCGGCCTTGACAAGTTGTGGGCGACAACATATGCTGCGCGCGGTTGCCGGGGCGTACCCCGGCCGGAAGCCGCTGCAAGGGAGGGTCGGGCGGGAGACACCAAGGCCGGGGGCCACCACTGCAGGTCGCGAGACGTGCAGTGTCGCGAGTGAAGTTGTCATGCATCAGAAGCCGGCAGGGAGGGTATGCCCTATGGACGTCGACAGCCGAGGGGCAGTGGATCGCGCCCCACGATGGTCTGCTGCGGGCCGCAGGATGAAGCGGTCCGGCTGGGCGGGTCTGGTGGCCGGAGTGGCCCTGGTGGTGGCCGCGTGTGGCTCGACCACCACAACTCCCACCAAGCCCAATTCGGTCACCGTGCCCAACGTCAGCATCAGCTCCTTCAACCTCAACTTCTCCGCCATGAAGCAGTTCAAGAGCCTGACGGCGGCGGGTAAGGGTCTAGTGGGAGCGATCCTCCCCGACACCACCTCGTCCACGCGGTACACCGAGTTTGACGCTCCCTACCTGACCAAGGCCTTCGAGGCGGCCGGGTACTCGCCGTCCCAGTTCACGGTGACCAACGCTCAGGGGAGCGACGCCACCGAGCTCTCGATGGCCGAGTCCGACATCACAAGGGGAGCCAAGGTGCTGATCATGGACCCGCTGGATGGGACCGTGGCCAGTGAGATCCAGTCCTACGCGGCCTCCCACGGAGTGGCGCTCATCAGCTACGACCGCGCCACCTTCGCCGGCACCAACACCTACTACGTGAGCTTCAACAACTTCAAGGTGGGCCAGCTGATCGGAACAGGCTTCGAGGCCTGCGTCTCCAGCTACGGCATCAGCCATCCCATGGTCTGGGAGGTCGACGGGGGAGAGAACAGTGACCCCAACGCCATCTCCTTCGCCCAGGGCTACAACTCGGTGATCTGGGGCACCAAGACCACCCCACTCACGCCGCCCATGACCAACAGCAAGGGCTACACCTTGGTCGGCGACCAGGTGACCCTCAACTGGGACGTCGCCACCGCGGGCACCAACTTCGCCCAGGCGCTGACCGCCCACCCCAACATCAACGCTGTGGTGGTCGCCAATGACGAGATGAACGCCGAGGTGGTTCAGGACCTCAAGAACAAGGGTGTTGCCCCCCACACCGTTCCCACCACCGGCCAGGACGCAACCCTGACCGGAGCCGAGAACATCCTCGAGGGGTACCAGTGCGGCACTGTGTACAAGCCCATCTACCTGGAGGCCCAGGACGCCGTCGCCCTGGCCACCATCCTGCGCGCCGGCAAGACCCCGCCGAGCAGCCTTGTCAACGGAACCACCGTCGACCCGGCGAACTCGAGCATCACTGAGCCGGCCTCACTCCTGACTCCGGAATGGGTCACCGCCTCCAACATGGAGCAGACCCTGATCAAGGACCAGTTCATCTCCGCTTCCAGCCTCTGCTCCGCGGTCGGGCAGAGCGTGTGCACCCAGTACGGAATCCACTAAGGTCACCTTCTGAGGTGGGGAACGGGGGCCGCACCACCGGGTGCGGCCCCTCGGGCCCTCCCATCACCGTCCGACCAGAGGAGAAGCCCTCAGGTGATGTCCCCGGTACCCGGACCAGAGTCCCCGGCGCCCGGTGCCGCCGCGGCAGCCTCGCTCTCCCCTGGCGCCGTGCCGCTGCTGCAGCTGCGTGGCGTGGACAAGCACTTCGGGGCGGTCCAGGCGCTCCACCACGTTGACCTCGACCTGCCGGCGGCACAGGTCACCGCTCTCTGCGGGGACAACGGGGCCGGCAAGTCGGTCCTCACCCGGTGCATCGCCGGCATCCACCAGCCCGATCACGGCGAGATCCTCTGGAACGGCAAACCGGTCCACATCCGCGGACCGCGGGATGCCGCTGCCCTAGGGATAGAGGTCGTCTACCAGGACCTGGCCCTGGCGGACAACCTTGACATCGTTCAGAACATGTTCCTGGGGCGCGAGCGGGTGCACCGCGGCCTGCTCAACGAGGATTCCATGGAGCGAGCGGCAGCCGAGACGCTGCGCAACCTCAAGGTGACCACGGTGCGGTCCATTCGCCAGCCGGTTGCCTCT
Organism: bacterium; assembly: GCA_021817025.1. The sequence goes on along the minus strand of JAKAWF010000179.1, from coordinate 4,672 downwards.
CTGTCGGGTGGGCAACGCCAGGCGGTGGCGGTCGCCAAAGCGGTCATGTGGAACTCCAAGCTGGTCCTCCTCGACGAGCCCACCGCCGCTCTCGGCGTCGTGCAGACCCGCATGGTGCTCGAACTGGTCCGCACCCTGAGGGACCACGGGCTCGGCGTCATGGTCATCAGTCACAACCTGAACGACGTCTTTCAGGTCGCGGACCGGCTCGCCGTCCTCCACCTGGGTCGCAAGGTGGCGGAGGGTCCGGTGGCCGAGTTCGACCTCCAGAGCGTCGTCGAATTCATGACCACCGGCAGTGCGCACCGGTGACCGGGAAGATCAATTCGTGAGCCCAAGGGAGGCGTGATGGCGAAGGTCGAAGACGAGGTGGGGCAGACCGCCTTGGACGACGAGGTGGAGCCAACGGCCGCCGCCGAGATCGCGGCTCCACCTGAGATCTTGGCCGAGTCGCTCGGACAATACGTCCGGGCCTGGGGGCGCCGGGTGGCGGGAGGGGAGAGCGGCGCACTCCCCGTGGTCCTCGCGCTGGTGATCATCGCGGTGGCCTTCGAGATATGGACCCAGGGGCTCTTCCTGTCGCCCCAGAACCTGGTCAATCTCTTCATCGAGAGCATGGTCTTCATGACCCTGGGAATGGCCGAGATCTTCGTCCTCCTGCTGGGTGAGATCGACCTCTCCGCGGGCTACGTCTTGGCCGTGGCCGCCGCAATCGCCGGCCTCCTGGTCCAGAAACCCGGGCCCGACTGGCCCTGGTGGCTGGCCATCATCACGGCTCTGGTGTGCTCCGGGGTGACCGGGGCCATTTGGGGACTTCTCGTAGCCAAGCTCCACCTACCATCCTTCGTCGTCACCCTGGCGGGGCTCCTGATCATGTGGGGCGTCATGCTGGTCATCCTGGGCAACGCGGGCGTCGTCTCTATCTCCAGCCGCATCCTGGTCAACCAGCACGTCCTCTACCAGATCGTCAACGGGAACATCCCGCCGGTGGCCGGCTGGATCGGGCTGGCTGTGCTGTCCCTGCTCTTCGCCGGGATCACGATCTCCCGGGATTTCGGGAGGCGGAGGAAGGGGCTGGTGGCGCCTCCACCCGGCCTCACCATCCTCAAGATCGCCTTCTTCGTGGCCGCGGGCATCGCCGTGGTGGCGGTCTGCAATGTCAACCGAGGTTCCTCCCTCGTCGTCCTCGCCGGGGTGCCCTGGGTGGTGCCGATCGTGCTGGTCGTGCTCCTGCTCTGGGTCGTCCTGCTGCAGAGGACCAAGTTCGGACGCTACGTGTACGCCATCGGAGGCAATCCGGACGCCGCGAGACGGGCCGGCATCAGCCTCGCCACCGTGCGCACCTGGGCGTTCGCCCTGGCTGGGGTCACCGCCGGCTTCTCCGGCATCCTCTACCTCTCCTGGCAGGGGGGCACCTCCACCAACGTGAACGGCGGCCAGTACGTGCTCTACGGGGTGGCGGCGGCGGTCATCGGCGGCACCAGCCTGTTCGGCGGCCGGGGAAAGATCGCCCAGGCGGTTCTGGGTGGGTTGGTCATCGGCGCGATCTACAACGGACTCTATCTCCAGGGAGTGCAGGTTCAGTGGCAGCTGATCGCCACCGGCCTGGTGCTGGTGGGTGCAGTGCTTGTTGACACCCTCTCGCGGCGCGGGACTCTCTCCGGGAGCGCGACCCGAATCTGAGTTCGAAGTTCACCAGGGAAGCTGCAGCGATGGCCAGGCGGGCCGCGGAGTGAGCAAGGCACAGCGGCGGACGCCGGAGGCCCTCAGCGGCCTCGGGCATGGGCGGCAGGCAAGCCAGGCCGAGGCAGGGTGTCCCCTAGCGCCACGCCCTGCCAACGCGGTCCAGAGGAGCAGCTGAAGCCAGTGGCCAGGACCGAGAGGGGCGCCACGCAGGAAACGGTCCGCCGGCACAATCTGGGAACCCTGCTCGGCCACGTGCACCGGCATGGCCCGACTTCGCGAGCTCGCCTGACCCGGCTATTGGGACTCAACCGGGCCACCATCGGCTACCTGGTGGATGACCTCGCGGCGCGTGGCCTTGTCACCGAGATGCCCGAGACTGAGCAGGCGCCCCGGGGCCGCCCATCCAAGGTGGTGGCGGTCCGCGGTGATCTCCACCGGGCCCTCGCCGTCCATGTCGGAGTCGACGCTGTGGAGTTGGCCCTGGTGGGTTTGGGCGGCACCATTCTGGCCCGGCGTCGGTCCGCCTTCTCTCGCCCGGGGGACCGCTCGGTGGAGCACGTTGTTCGCGCCATCTCTCGCCTGGCGAGCAGGGTGCTGGGCGAGAACACCGGTGCGCTGGTGGGGGTGGGGGTAGCCGTCCCAGGCACCGTGAGTCCTGACGGCGAGATGGTGAACTTCGCGCCCAACCTGCGCTGGCGCCAGGTTCCGCTGGCCAGCCTGCTGCAGGGGGAGCTGGGGGTGGGCGCGGCGGTGCGGGTGGGCAACGACGCCAATCTGGGCGCGGTGGCGGAGCACTCCCGGGGGGTGGGAATCCAGGCGAGCGACCTCATCTACCTGCACGCCGAGGTAGGTGTGGGCGCGGGGATCATCACCGGGGGCCGGATGCTCGAGGGAGCGGGAGGGTACGCCGGCGAGGTCGGTCACATGCAGCTCAACCCTCGGGGCCTCGCTTGCCACTGCGGCGCACGAGGCTGCTGGGAGACAGAGGTGGGCGAGGACGCCCTGGTGCGCCGCGTCGGTCTCCCACCCGGAGGGCACAGCAAGGTCGACCTGGTGCTGCGCCGGGCCCGCGAGGGGGACAGGGTCTGCCGGGAGGCGGTGGAGGAAACCGCCCGGTGGCTGAGTGTGGGGCTCGTCAACATGCTCTCAGCCCTCGATCCGGAGATGGTCATATTGGGCGGTGTGTTCGAACAGATCCTGGACATCTGCCAGGAAACCCTGGCCACTCGCGTCGTCCAAACCTCGCGCTACTTCCACCCGGATGGGGTGGCTTTGGTCCGCCCGGCCTTTGGGCACAGCTCGGTTCTTCTCGGAGCTGCCGAACTTGGCCTGAAGACGGTCCTCGAGGACCCTGCCAGCGTCTCCCCCATGGCGGAGCTCAGACCCCTGGCCCTCAGTAGGCCCTCCGCCCAGCCGAGCCACCCAGCGCCTCCGCGGCGGCCGCGGGAGAAGCCCGACACCAAGCCGGTCCGCGATCTCACCCCTAGACCTGACCGGCTCGCGGTGGGGCTCAAGGATCGCGGCGCCATGATCCTCTGACGCCGAGCGGCGGGCTACCGGCGGTCCCCCAGGCGGGCTCATGCCAAGGCATCCGTTCAGGGCGCCCACGCATTCCCCTGCGGTGCATGGCTTGCATTCCGCACATCTGTTCCGTATACTCCGCACAGATGTTCGGAAGGCAGACGCGGCGGTCAACCCGGGTGGAGGAGCGGAGCTGGCAAACCCAGCGTCGGCGGGTGGTGCGCGCCTTGGTCGTGGCCGGCGCCGTCGCCGTGGCCATGACCCAGATCGCCCTCAGCACCACGCGGCCCACCTACTCGGTGGTCGCGGTGCGTCCGGGGCAGAGCCTCTGGGTGATCGTCTCCAGCCACTATCCACAGTCCGATCCCCGACAGGTGATCCCCCTGGTCCAGGCGGCCAATCACCTCAGCTCGGCGGTCATCTATCCGGGGGAAGTCCTCAGGCTGCCGGCGCTGCCGGCGTCGTAACCCAGAAGCCGGGCGGGTGTGAGGCGGATCCACCACTCCGCCCACTCCAGAGCTCCCAACTTGTTCTCAGCGGCCTCGACTACCCCGGGCGGAAGTGCCAGGCTCTCCACCAATTCGACGGGCCCGCTGGCCAGCACCACCCGGTGATGGTCGGATAGCGCCTGCCCCACGATGACCGTGGCACGCGGGTTCCTTCTGATCAACTCAAGGCGTACCGCGCCCGCACCAGTGGGAAGCCAGATCGCGCCGCCGGGGGCGATATTGAATGAGACCGGGACGAGGAGCGGCGCCCTGCCTGCGCCGGCGACGCCCAGGACGCAGTGTCGCTGCCCCTGGCAGAAGGCAAGGAGCTGCTGCGCCGTCATCCGGTGCTCCTCGGGCCAGGCGGCGCGAAGGGACGGGCCAGCCCTTCTCCAGGACCGGTCGATTAGATCCTGGAGCGCGTCCTCCTCACTCTGGTGCTCGGGCACCCGGTCAATGATGGCAGCCATCCGGCGCCACCCGCGGGGGGCCGGATACCCTAAGCGCGTGGAGGAGATCAGCGCCACGGTGCGGCGCCTCGTCCTGGACGCTCAGCGACGCCGGCGGCTGGTCAGCCTGGTGGGGGTGGTGGCCCATGAGGGGCGCCCTTTGGCCGAGGTGTCGGTCGGCATGGCCGACATGGAGCGCGGCCTGCCGGCCGGCCCCGAAGTTCAGTACCGCCTGGGGTCCATCACCAAGACGCTGACGGCTGTAGGGATCATCCAGCAGGTCGGGGCGGGCCGACTCTCCCTGGACCAGCCGCTGGAGGCGGTCTGGCCGGGAGCCCCTCACGGTGGCCTGAGGGTCTGTAGCAGTGGTGTGTCTTGCTAAGCGAACATGAGTGATGGGCGAGACTTGGTGGCATGGCATTACTGCGACTCAAGGCGGCGGCGGAGGTGCTGGGAGTGCACCCGGTGACGTTGCGCCGTTGGGCAGACGAGGGCCGGGTGCCGGTGGTGCGCCCGGGCCGGGAACGG
>JAKAWF010000178.1 GCA_021817025.1 bacterium | reverse complement strand
TACTTGGCGGAGTTTCTCCTCAGCAATGGCTACGAGGTGCAGTGCGTGGTACGGCGAACATCCTCGCTCAACCGTGGCCGCATTGATCATCTGAGGTGAATCATGTGTCGCCTGCCGTCCGGGGCGCGCTTGGTTTCCACCTCCACTACGGAGACCTGAATGATGCCGGCGGCCCTCGACGCCTGGCGCGGGCAATCAAGCCGGCCGAGGTCTACAACCTGGCGGCCCAGAGTCATGTCGGCGTCTCCCTCGACCCAACCGAGTACACAGCCGATGCGGATGGCCTTGACACAACCCGGCTCCTCGAAGCCCTCAGAAACGTCGAGGCTCCGTTTCGGTTCCATCAGGCCAGCACCTCGGAGCTCTTCGGAGCAACTCCCCCTGCCCAGAGTGAGGACTCTCCCTCCCGACCTACACCCCTATGCCGTCGCCACGCTCTACTCTCATTGGATGACCGTCAACTATCGTGAAACCCACGGCATGTTCGCCTGTAACGGCATCCTCTTCCACCACGAGCCCCCCCGGCGCGGTGAGAATTTCGTGACTCACAAGACCACCCGAGGCGTTGCGGCCTTCGTAACGACCGGCTCCGAGTTGCGGCTGGGAAGCCTTGATGCGCGCCGGGACTGCGGCCATCCCCGCGACTACGTTGAGGCGGCGTGGCTCATGATGCAACAGCCTGCGCCGAGCGACAATGTGATCGGGACCGGCATCAGCCGGGCAGCCCAAGAGCTGGCCGAGCTTGCCTTCCGGCCCATGGGCTCGCACTGGCGCGACCACTTCGACCCTCATCCGGGCTGCGGCCGGGCCACTGAGGTGCCCGAGCTCTTGCTAAACACGAGCACGGCTAACCGGGAGCTGTGGTGGTCTCTTCGAGTCAGCCTCACGGAAATGATTCGGCAGATGCTGGAGGCTGATGTTCTTGCAGCGCGGCTCGATCCAGATCAGCACACGGTCGCTGTGCCTGTCTCCCAGACACCGAGTCCGAGATGAGAGGTACCGACCAGGCTACACTGACCCTATGTCGGTGGGCTGCCGGAGAGTCGACGTCCTTCCCATCCGAACCCGCTGCGCGCCATCTCTACAGGTCTATCCCGACCGCGCGTGCTGCCGACGTCGGGGTCGGAGGTGGTGACGGTACTGGGAATCCACGCGTGATCTCCTCATCTCGGGGAGTTGGCCGCGCCCTCTCCCGTTCCACCGCTAGTGGCAGCTGCTCCGTCACGGCACTGCATCTGCCAAGGCAGTATCTTCGTGCTATTTGCTCAACAGCTCGTCGCCGCCTCTGCTGCCACACTCTTGCCGTCAACCAGTCTAGGACAGTCAGCAGGATCACGGACAGCGCGACTCGCCTGGAGGTCGATTCAGAGTGAGAGGAGATCAAACCAGAAATTCCAGGCCTCGAGTCCTTCTGATTACTTTTGGCCCATTTGGCCAGTCCCAAGGAGGCCTGACAGTTAGAGCCCATCACGTCTACTCGGACCTAAGGGCCTGCGGTGCCGAAGTCATGGTTCTCAGCCTCGGCGAGGACCGGGCTTCAAGCTGGCCGCGCCGCAAGGCAGAGTGGCGGCCCGGAGCTGTGATCGGGCTAGTGTCTAGTGGGCGAATCCGTTGGGCTGTGAGCCTAGCCTACCTCGTCCGAAAACTTTCGCGAAACGTCGACCTCATTGTGGTGGAGAGCGCCCTTCTCCTCATCCCACTCCTAGCGGTGACGCATTGTCCCATCATCTGGGATGCTAATGGATGCCAAACGATCCACTATCGGTCCCGGGAGCGACGATCCCCAACGCTGCTAGGCCGGCTTCACATGCGCATAGCCGGAACAGTGTGGCATGAGATTGAACGTTGGGCAGGTCGCCGCTCGATAGCGCTCGTCGCCGAAAGTCAAGCTGAAGCATGGCGTTGGCACGAGTTATTCCCAAGGCTAGGGCCGAAGATCCACGTCGTTGAACTTGTTCCAGAAATCGGCGACGGCCACGACCCGCTGCGCGATGGGCTCGTAGCCGCGACACCAAGGCCTGGGGCAGCTCTCCTGGCGGTGCCACCCCGGTACGTGGCCTTCGTCGGCAGTAACTCGAAACACAATGTGGATGCAGCTCGATGGTGCATACACACCCTGGCCCCGCAGCTACCTTCGACTGTGACCATCGTGCTGGCCGGGCTCGGGACCGATAGCCTGGTAGCAGCTGCCGGTAGTCCACGCGGGGTGATAGGCTTGGGCTACGTAGACGATGTCGATTATGTGCTCCGCAACGCCGAGGTTTGTCTCGCGCCGATTGCCACAGGCGAAGGGCCCGAGACAAAGGTTCTTCATTACGTGGCACTGGGCTGTCGAGTAGCTGCCACCCCACTTGCACTGGAGGGAATTGAAGGGGCACCCGGATGCCATCTCGCAGAGTTGCACGAGCTCACGGAGCTTGTAGTGGGGATGCTAGCCGAAGGCGAGCCGGTTCGAGATCGCGAAGTGCGGCAAGCCGCCCAAAAAGAGTGGCTGGAGAAGTACGCTGCGCCACACCGAATTCAGGAGCAGTGGATGGCTGTGCTTTCAAGAGTCTCGGGCGAGAGTCTCGTGAGGCAGTAGGCCTAGTGTTGATCGCCGAGGACCGGCTGGCCGGTGGTCGGCAGCAGCCTGCAGTGGCAAGTCGTCGTGCGATCAATTTCTGGCACCAGACCCCGATCCTCAGCAGTTGTGGGGACCTGCCAGCGGCCTGGGAGGCGGTGCTGAAGTTCGGCCGCTGGCGACAAGAAAACGTCCTCAAGTACGTGAAGGTGCCCCTCGGACTGTACGAGCGAGCGGGGTACCACTGGCCCAGGGCCGACGGCAGAGAGCCGTGCGCACCTCTAAGCGCGATCAGGTGGAGCTGGATCTGAGTGGGAAGCATAGTGAGCTGGCTGTGCTGAGCGCGGAGCGGGCCCAGTCCGTGGACCAGCCGCGTGGCCCCTACCGCACCGCCCACGCGCTCAAGATGACCCAGCAAAGGAACAGGTGAAGGTAGATGCGGCATCTAGAAGCGGAGGTCCCGGCCCTCCAAGATCAGCGCTTAGCACTCCCCACAGTCTGCATCGCCGAGGAGTGGCTCGCGGTCTACTACCCCATCCCCCATGGCATCCGGCTCGTACTGTGCTCCGTCGCCGCGCTCCCGCTGGTCACCTACCCGTTCGCGGTACACCATTCCAAGCCCCTCATCTGGTCCGCCACGCCCAATCCCCTGGACTTAGGTCTGGGCGCCGTAGGCACGGGGTTGGGCAGTGAGGCAGGCACTCTTTACAACAGGCTGTGTGGTGCGTTTCGTGCCGGGCGAGCACTCGGCGGAGGGTCGGTTGCCTACTCGTGGGGCACTTTCCGCGAAACGAGGGGACAGTTGGCCCGGCTCGTTGTAACCGTGCGATGACACCACGTTTGGAGCCACTCTTGCCCCGTGGCAAATCACTCCGGCTCCGGGCGTGGCTTCCATCCCGGCAGATGGCGCGCCGGAGCATCGCCTTCCTTGGCCTCTCATGCATATTCGGCGCCGAGGTCATACCCGTCGGATCGTCACAGGACGTCTTGGCTGAGCTCGGGGTCGTAGCGCTCCTGATCGTCGCCATTCTTGCACTCGTCGAGCGTAGCGCGGTCGCCTCGGGCTCCAGCAGCAGGCCGCGTCACAGCGCCGTACCTGCATCGACCAGGGCCTGGAGGTGGACGCTATTCGGCCTCGCCTGTGTTGGCGTACTCGTGGCCCAGACGTGGTTCCGCTCAGGCACAGTCATTGCCGGAGGCGATCTCGCTCCGCCAATTGGCACCGCCTGGCTTGCGCACCTCTTCTCCCCATTCGTCTGGCCCGGCACCCTTGGCAGCCCCGGACAAGGCGAATGGCGGCTGCCGTGGGCGGCCGTGACCTGGATCGTCCATCTCGCCGGTGGATCTGGGGCAATCGCTCAGCGGATCTGGCTATCAGGACTCCTAGCAGGCGTCCTCGTCAGCGCAGGGGCACTCGCCCGTTCACTCGGCTTCGGTCCGCTCGCCGGCATCGCGGCAGCGTTCTTCTATTGCTTCAGCCCGTTCACACTCAGCGGGGTTGGGGTGAACGACGTCTACCTCGTCGCCATGGTTCTACTGGCGGCACTGCCCGCCGTGCTGCTCGCACACTCCAACGGACGCATGGGTCTCTGGGCTGCACTCGTAGCCTTCATCGTCGCGGCCCCGTTCGTTGGATTCGCCTATGCCAATCCACCACTCGTCGGGATGCTCGCAATCACCATGGCGGCGACGCCACTCCTCGCCTGGGTACGGTTTGGCCGCCACGCGAGACGCCGGGCACTTGGGGTTCTGCTCGCTGGTGGCGCCCTCCTTGTCGGGACGTCGGCATACTGGATCATTCCTGCTCGCGTTGCGCTCGGCGCCACCGCGACCGGGACATTGGCGCGACTCTCCGCGTGGGCCTTCACAGAGCAGCGCGCCACGCTTGCCAACGCGCTCTGGCTGAACACGGCATGGGGTTGGCGATTCACCGCCTATTATCCGTATTCGCCGGACTTTGCACGCCTACCGCTCGGGCTAGTCCGCCCGCTCCTCCCGCTCCTTGCGTTTTCCGGGCTCGCCCTGCGGTCCCCGCTAGGGGAGGCGGGCCGGCGACTCTCACGGATGCTTGGAGCCATCGCTCTCCCCACCCTCGCAATCATCATTTTTAGCACCGGCACCCTACCGCCGGGCAACGTGTTCTTCGACCCCTTCTACTACCACTTCCCCGACGGGTGGCTGCTTCGTGAACCAGGTCGCTTCCTAATGCTTGCTGCTCTGGGCTACGCGTTGCTAGTTGCGGCCCTCGTGGAGCGCGCGCGCCTTGGCCGCATCCAACGCCGGGTTTCGTGGGTTGGGGCGCTTCGCGCGAAAGGTCGTCGCATCGCAGCACCGTCCCGCGCGAGTGTCTCCACGCTGTCCGTGGTCGTCGTAGTCAGCCTTTCCGCGGCTTTCCCGCTATGGACTGGCGCCCTCGTACCGGGCCCACGGCAGGGGTTCCCATCCGAACATGTGACCGTACCAGGCTACTGGCTAGCAATGGCGCGCTATCTCAACACCCGGGCACCTGGCGGTTCCCTGCTCGTCCTCCCCCCCGACGACTACTATCAGATGCCATACCGCTGGTACTACGGTAACGATGAGTTCATCACCCATCTCCTTTACCGCCACGTGCTCGACCCGAGCCCTCAGGGCTACGAGACAGTCTCCAAGGAGCTGCTCGCTGCGGTCTCCCTAGAGGCATCGGCGCTCCTAGCACACGACTGGACTGAAGGGAACCGCGTCCTGCAGGCGCTCGGGACGCCCCTCGTTCTGGTCCGCGGCGACATTGAAGCGAGTTTTCCTCTTCGCAATATCATCTCACCCGCCGCGCTTGCGACCAGCTTGGCCCGAGACCCTTACATGCGCCTCGTCCACGATAACGGTCCGCTAGCGGTGTACGAGGTTCGCAAACCGCAGCACCAGCCCTCTAGCTTCGCCACGGTGAACACGTCTACTCCTGACCTGCGCGCGCTCAGCCTCCTTCCACCGCACACTGCGCTGGTCACCGCGCCACCGATCCCTGGTCACCTTGCCCTCTTGCAGCTGCCCCCCGTCGCGACCTGGCGCCTTGGAGCAACGGCCCTGACCACGACCGTCAGCGAACACCCAGGATGGCAGTACTCAGCGTCAGTGCTCGGGCTCGGCCCCCGAGATGCCAGCACCCGGGTCGGCCTCCGAGCAAACCAGGTCGCAGTTGCTGGTGACGCGCGCGTCCTGCAGCTGCAGATACCCGTGAGCCCGCCGCTGATCCGCGATGGCAACTTCGCGGCAGGCCCCTGGCAGCCGGTCGGGAACTGTGCCGACCTGTATCCCGTTCACTCGCCCAACATCCTCCGTGGCGGTATCCTTCCTCGAGCCGGACCTGGCGGGGTACCGGCCCTCGAGCTCACCGCCACGATCGACGGCGCCTGTGAGACGACGCCGCTCCTCTGGCACGGTGGTCCCATTCTGCTCGCGCTCTGGGTGCGTTCCCTTTCTGGAGCGGCACCTCAGCTGTGTCTCTTGGAGAGCCCGCTCCACCGCTGTGCATCCACGGCACCGCTCCCGAGCGGCTCCGCCTGGGAGCGATATCAGACGACTGTCGTTCCCGACCCGGGCGCCACTTCCATCTACCTAGTGCTTTACGCGTACTCTCAATCCCCCGGCCAAGACTCTGTCGAGGAGTACGCTGGCATCGTTGTGCGCTCCCTTCCTTTCGCCACGACCGTAGACGTGGTCGGGCGCCCAACTGAAGAGCCCGCACCAACACGGCTCCTCACATACCCGACCGGCTACGCACCCGGCTGGGTGGGCCCTTCCAACTCGACCCACGTCGTCCTCGACGGGCTGCGGAACGCCTGGCTCACGTCGTCACAAACCTCGACACCGCTTGATGTCCGATACGTGCCCATCGCGAACGAGCATCGCGACGAGATCCTGCTCGCGGCCGCCATGCTGCTGTTGACTACTGGTATCCAGCTCATATTGCGCAAGTGGTCTATCGTGGGCGAGGTGCGCCCAAGGACGCCACGACCGCCTTCGCAACCCACTGATACTTGCCAATGACCCGCCACTCACTGTACTTGCTCCTCAAGCGTACACGCCCTCGTTCCGGATCGCGCACGTTCTCCGATGTCCATCTGTGCAATGCCGCTGCACACTCGAGGCCTCCGGCTGCCCCTTCGGGTTTGCCCCGACCTGCGCGGCCTACCTACTTGCGCTCCGCAGCGGGCCCCGCTCCTCCTCCCACGCCTCTCCCACCACCTTCCCGGTGGTCCGGTGGCGCCTCCGGCAGACCACCTCCTCGACCCACCGCTGGGCGAAGCGGTCGTAGTCAGCCAGGGTGGGCTGCTGGGGCATCACCTGCCCGGTCAGCCAGGGCAG
>JAKAWF010000177.1 GCA_021817025.1 bacterium | reverse complement strand
GCTGGAAGATGGACCAGTGCGTGGAGTAGTAGACGGCTGGGACCCCGAAGACCGCGCTCTCCACGATGTGGGCGACCGCCTGGGGGCCGGTCAGCGCCCACCCGTCACCGTCGATCTGGCTGAGCGGGTCCACCGCGCTCACGATGGCGGCGCGGTAGCTCCAGGTGGAGGCCAGGTGAGCGTCGTAGAGGCGCAGGGTGTCCTCAGTGCCCCCGAACTGCGGCGCGATGGCACTGCCGTCGACCACAGCGCCTGGGTCTGCCTTCCAGGCCGCCTGCGAGAGCACCGTCATGTAGCGGAGCAGCAGCGCGGCGCCGATTCCCAGCTGAGGGCGCACCAGCTGCTCCTGGCTGGGAGGAGGTACCAGGAAGCCCCAGTCGAGTTTCAGCCCGTCGGCCCCGAGATCTCCCGGTCCGGTCCCCAGCAGCACCGCCATCTGGCGCGCGGTCTGAGCCTGGAATCCCGGAGCGGTGGGATCCACCCGCAGGTGCTGGCCGGGCCCGGCCTGATCCTTCCAGAGCGGCCACCAAAGCAGCACCCGGACCCCCTGCGCGTGCAGCTGCTGGATCAGCAGGCGCATCCCCGGGACCCCGCCGAACCTGGGGCTGGGGGTGGTGTGGCCGAGCTTGGCCTGCCATTGGGCGTCGATGACCAGGGTGAAGTGAGCGACTCCGAACTGCCGCCGCCAGCTGGCCACGAAGTCGCGCACCCAGTTGGCGGTGAACTTGGGTGAGTCGCGACTCGCCCCGGAGACCAGCTGCTGGCCCCAGGTGTCCACCATCGGTTGCGACCACCATGCCGGCCGGCGACCCGGAGGCGCCGCCACCGGCGCCTCTCCGAGTTGGGAGAGGGCGTCGTGGTAGGCGGCCAGCCCCTGGGACGTGGTGCCTCCGAGGGTGACCACGAAGGACGGGAAGCCCAGCCACAACCCGCCGCCCGGCTGGCCCGGCACCCCGGCCGGGGGGGACACCCGACCGCCCGCACCCTGGTCGCGGATCCGGGCCAGCAGGCTGAGCGGGTAGTTGACGCTGATGCTCCCCGCGCTGGTGAGCGAGAGGGCGGTCGCGTTGGGCACCTGGACCAGCCCGAACCCGGTCCATCCGCGGCCCGTGCGGAACTCGAGGTCGAACGGCGGCGGCGCGAAGGGTGCGGTCGGGAGCGGGGGATGAACTCCCAGGTAGGTGGTTGGCGTCGGCGACAGGGAGGGGCTGACGGGATCGGGGCTGAACGCCTGGTGCAGGAAGCTGGTGGGGAGACCGAGGTGACCGCTGTCGAAGAAGGTGGCGCCGGCAAACGGGTCCCCGCCCAGACGGGCGCTGAAGGCGACCGTGAAGAACGTGGGGTAGGCGAGCAGGCGCGCCTGCTCGAGCAGGACCCCTTGGTGGTCGAAGGTGTACAGGCTGAGCTCCGATCCATCCGTGGTGGCCACGAAGTAGCTGCCTGCCGGCAGGGCCGTGCGGCCGACCAGGGCTGTCAGAGGAAAGGAGAGGGGGCCGCTCGGGGCCTGCACCGTGAGCACCCCGGTCGGGCGTACCAGCTCCAGGGTGTAGGCGCGCTCGCGCAGGGCCAGTGGGTCGGAGCTGCCCTCACCTGTCGGCCAGGACCAGGTGCTGCCCACCGTCTCGGTGGCGAGGTTGCTGTACTCGGCCCCGGCGACTGCGGTCGGCGAGCTCGGCCTGGCGAGGGCCAGTTCGCTGCCGACCACGATGGCCAGGGCCATCGCGGCGGCACCAGCCAGCCGCCTCCGGCGGGCCCGCCCCAGCTCGGCCCAGCGACGGCGGGGAGCGCGCTCGCGATCAGGGGGCGTCATGGACGAGGCGGGGGAGGTCATCTGGTGGGTTGATCATGGGATTCAGCGATTAAGGCCTTGCCAACGACGGTGCCCGGGTCCTCACGGCCTCTGGGGCATCGTCCGGCGCGCGAGGCGAGATTTCAGGACCCATCGCGCGATCCCGGCAGGCTGGGGCCTGACGGTTCGCCCAGGGCCAGCCGGTGACCCCACAGCAACACCGCCGCATCCGGGCCGCCGGACTGGCGGCCCGGATGTCTTTCAACTCTCTCCAAGCGCTCGACGGCGAGACCGGGAGGCAGCTCCGCCGCGAGCCCCTCCACCGTGTACAGCAACTCAGGGTCCCCAGGCCCGTCCAGACCGAGGTTGTCGAGGTGGTGGCCGACCACGAAGAGGTGGCCACCGGGGGCCAGGCCGACCACCGCCCGGGCCAGGATCTCCCCCAGCTCGCCCGGGCCGGGGTGCAGATTGGCGACCACGGCCAGATCGAAGGCGGACTCCCCCACCAGATACGAGCGGAGATCCGCAAGGACCAGGTCCAGATGCACGCCCGCAGCGGCGGCCCGCTCGCGCGCCTGGCCGAGCCCGACCGCGGAAGCGTCGACGCCGGTCACCCGAAACCCCCGCTCCGCCAGCCAGATGGCATTGCGCCCGGGACCGCAGCCGAGGTCGATGGCGCGTCCGGGCGCCAGCTCGCCCGCGACCTCCGTCAGCAGTGGGTCGGGATGGCTGATCCAGGGGCGCTCGGCAAAGCGCTGGTCCCAGTTCTCGCTACTCACCTGACCCTCCCGGTTGCAGGGACACCGTGAACTCAGCCTCTCTGTGTCCCCGCTCAGCATGACGGGAGACGAACCCATCCGCGCTCCGGCGGGGCAGATTGGGGCGGCACTCCCACCTTCGAACCGCCGGCACAGGCGACCAACTCGATGCGGTGCTCATCGCACCTTCAACGGTGCCGGACGGTGAAAGGTTTGCTTTGGGCCCGATCCGGGCCAGGAAGCGCGCGGTTCGCGCCTCCGGGCTGGAGGCAGGGGTCTGTTTGAACTTGTGCTAATATGATCCACTTATGAGTGGATCATTTAAGGATAGGCTGTACGAGCAGCTTGCCCGGGCGGGCCAGGCGCTTGCCAACGGGCACCGGCTGGAGCTGCTGGATCTCCTGTGCCAGGGCGAGCGCAGCGTTGACGAGCTCGCCAAGGAGGCGCGACTGAGCCTGCAGAGCGCCTCTCAGCATCTGCAGGTTCTCCATCAGGCCCATCTGATCGAGCGCCGCCGAGCGGGCACCCAGGTCCGCTATCGCGTGGCCGGCACTGAGGTGGCTGCGCTCTGGGTTTCGCTTCGGGACCTGGCGGCTGAGCGGCTGCCGGAGGTCGCCCGGGTGGTGGCGGCCGACTTCGGGCAGCCGGACCCGCTCGAGCCTGTCAGCCAGGGTGAGCTGGAGCGTCGGCTCCTTGGGGGCGACATCCTGGTGATTGACGTGCGTCCCCCCCTCGAGTACCTCGCCGGTCACATCCCGGGGGCTGTCTCCATTCCGGTCGACGAGCTTGAAGGACGTCTCGGGGAGTTGCCCACGGGGAGGGAGATCGTGGCCTACTGCAGGGGCCCGTACTGCCTCTTCTCAGGCGAGGCCGTGGTCCGGTTGCGTCGGGCGGGAATGCGGGCCAGGCGGCTGGAGCAGGGCTTCCCGGAGTGGTCGATCTCCGGCCGTGAGGTCGCCGTGGGTGTGGCCTGAGGCGCGTCCGGCCGCGGCTGCGCATCCCCGGCGCGGGTCGCGGCCGAGCGCTGTCTAGATGAGCGAGTCGGACCAGGGCCGGCCCGGCCGTCCCAGGCATGGTCTGCGCCAGAACTGGTTCCAGTTCAGCCTGCTGGCCCTCCTCACCACGATGGTGGGAGCCACCATGGGGGTGGAGCGGGTCGCCCTGCCGCCGCTCGCTCAGCACACCTTTGGGGTGACCTCGGTGCTCTACACCGTCTCCTTCGTCTCCGCCTTCGGGGTGGTCAAGGCGACCATGAACCTGGTCTCCGGTCGGTTGTCCGACCGGCACGGGCGCAAGCTCCTCCTGCTGGCCGGCTGGGCGTTCGCCGTGCCCTACGCGCTCCTCATCATCTTTGCCCAGAACTGGATCTGGGTGGTGGTCGCCAACCTGTTCCTGGGCGTCAACCAGGCCCTCACCTGGACCATGTCGGTGACCTCCATGATCGATCTGGTGGGGCCGGTGAACCGCGGGGTGGCGGTGGGGATCAACGAGGCCACCGGGTACGTTGGGGTTGGCCTGGGGGGCTTTGCCGCCGGGGTGCTGGTCACCGCCTACGGCCTGCGGCCGGCACCCTACGTCCTCGCCCTCGGGATCGTCGCGCTGGGCGCCGCGATCACGATCTGGCCGACCCGAGAGACAATCCACTTCGCCCGTGCGGAGGGCGACCGGAAAGATGCCCAGGCCGCGCCCTCCCGGGCGGCTGGGACCAGGTCTGGCCCGCCGTCGGACCGGCCCCCCGCGCTGGGCAGGTTGGCGGCCTACATGAGCTGGCGTGATCGCAGCATGCTGGCCGTCTGCCAGGGGGGCTTCCTCAACAAGTTCGCGGACAGCCTGGTGATTGGATTCTTCCCGCTCTACTTCCTGCAGCGGGGGCTGTCGGTGCTCCAGATCGGCTTGGTGGTCGGGGTGTACGCCTGGGTCTGGGGCCTGGGACAGGTGGCGACCGGCGCCCTCGCCGACCGGGTGGGCCGGCGGCTTCCGATCGCATCGGGCATCGTGACGGTCGGGGTTGCCGTCGCCCTGATCCCGCTCACTTCGGGCCTCGCCTGGTGGTTGGTCGACAGTGGGCTGATGGGGGCGGGCATGGCGCTGGTGTACCCGAACCTCATCTCCGCTGTCGGCGACGTGGCCCACCCGGCCTGGCGGGGCGGAGCCCTGGGTGTCTACCGTCTGTGGCGTGACGGCGGCTACGCCGTGGGGCCCCTGGTGTTGGGGGTGGTGGCCGTCCTGTTCGGTCTGGTCGCCGCCTTCTGGGCCACCGCCTTCCTGATGGGACTGTCCGGGACCCTGGTGCTTGTCCTGATGAGGGAGACGGACCCTCACCACCGCCACCACGTCCCGGCGTGGGAGGGCCATCCGGAGTGGATCTACGGGCCCGCGGAGAGTCTGGCCGGTTCCCAGCTTCCTTGAGGCCGATCAGGCGGCGCCTCGATGGTGGCCGCCGCCAGCGGCCTTCAGCTCTTCTGTGAGTTCACGGCCCAGAAACGCTCCGCGCACCCGCTAACCTCACTGTCAGGTGCTCCCGGGGAGATCGTCTCCTCGGCGCCGAGGAGACGTGGGCCGGCGCTTGATTGGAAGGGGCTGCATTGGGGCTTGGGCGCACTCTTCTGGGTCGGCCGCTGCGCTCCAGCGAAGCCAAGAAGGAGGAGATCAACCCCATAGAGGGACTCTCCGCCCTCTCCCTGGACGCCCTCACCTCGGTGGCGTACGGCCCCCAGGCCCTGTTGCTGGCCCTGGGGGCGGGCGGCCTGGTCGCTCTGCGGGTGGCCCCGTGGATCAGCCTGGCCATCGTCGCCCTGCTGGTGCTGCTGGTCACCTCCTACACCCAGGTGATCGTGGCCTACCCGGGCGGAGGCGGCGCCTACGCGGTCGCCCGGGCCAACCTCGGGGGCGCCCTCTCGCTGCTGGCGGGGGCGGCCCTGATCGTCGACTACACCCTGACGGTGGCGGTCTCGATCGCCGCCGGGGTCGGCTCCCTGACCTCCGCCTTCACCGGGCTGTACCCCTACACCCTGCCGATCTGCCTGGGGATCCTCGCTTTGGTGGCCTTCATGAACCTGCGGGGTTTGGCGGAAGGGGCGAGGGCCTTTCTCGTCCCGACCCTGGCCTTCATCTTGGCCATCCTGGCCGTCATCGCGATTGGGCTGATCCACCCGTTCGCCCCTCATCTGCACCCTCAGGGGGCCCCCCAGATTGCGACCCACGCGCTCCAGGCGGTGGGGGTGCTGCTGGTGCTGCAGGCCTTCTCGGCCGGCTGCAGCGCTCTGACCGGAGTCGAGGCGATCGCCAACGGCGTCCCCCTCTTCCGCAAGCCGCGGGTGAACACGGCGCGCCAGACCGAATTGCTGTTGGGCATCCTGCTGGCGGCGATGCTGCTGGGATTGGCGGTTCTGGTGCAGCGCTTCCAGGTGGAGCCGCGGGCGGGGAACGCGGTGCTCAACCAGATCGTCGCCTACAGCATCGGTCGGGGCTGGCTCTTCGACGGGATCTCGATCCTGGTCACCCTGGTGCTGGCGCTCGCCGCCAACACCTCTTTCGGCGGCCTGCCCGTGCTGGCGAGCCTGCTGGCCGGCGACGACCGGCTGCCGCATGCCTTTGCGATCCGGGGCGACCGGCTGGTCTTCAACAACGGCATCTGGGTGCTGGCCGTGCTGGCCGCGACCCTGCTGGTGGCGACCTCGGGCAACACCGACTCCCTGATCCCGCTGTTCGCGATCGGGGTCTTCACCGGTTTCACCCTGGCGCAGTCGGGCATGGTCCGGCACTGGTGGCGGGTGCGCTCCTCGGGCTGGCGCTGGCGGGCCGCCATCAACGCGCTCGGGGCGGCCGCCAGCGGGGCCTCGACCCTGATCTTCGTGCTCACCAAGTTCCGGGAGGGGGCCTGGGTGGTGGTGGTGGTGGTGCCGCTGCTGATCCTGCTCTTCATCCGCATCAAGCACTACTACGTCGGCGTCGCCCGGGAGCTGCGGAGAGGCCAGACGCCCGCCAAACCGAAGCGCGGGACGAGCATCGTGGTGGTTCCCTTCACCGACATCTCCACCCTCACCCGGGAGGCCATCTCCCAGGCGCTCTCCATGGGTGACCAGGTGACCGCGGTGACGGTGGTGTTCGCCGAGGACGACCAGCGCCAGGCGTGGCTGGAGCAGGCGTGGCAGCGCTGGGATCCCGGAGTTCCCCTGGTGGTCCTGCCCTCGCAGTACCACTCGGTGGCGCGCCCCCTGCTGCGCTACATCGGCTCTTTGAAGCCGTCGTCACGCCGCCGCGTGGTGGTCCTGATCCCGGTGATGCTGCCCCGGCGCTGGTGGCACGCGGCGCTGCACAACCACCTCGACCTGCTGCTCTCCACGGCGCTGCGGCGGC
>JAKAWF010000176.1 GCA_021817025.1 bacterium | reverse complement strand
TTGGTCTGGCCGCGGCTAGCTGGCCCGCCCGCCGCGCGGCCCGGCTCGATGTCCTCGGAGCCATCGGCGTCGAGTAACGTCAGCGACCGCGGCTCCTGGCGTCGCCAATTTCGGGCCTCCCGGCATTCATGTGGGCGATCCACGGGCAAAGTTGAGAGATCCAGGCTTAGGGTAGTCCGCCGGAACGGTCGGGTCGAGCTGACCGTTCCAACCCGGTCGAAGACTGGGGTCCCCTACGGCTCAATCCCGCGGCTACTCCTGGCCTGGGCCACCACCGAGGCCCCGTGGCTGAGCGCCAACCCCGCACCCGGGCCAGCCAGGGGCCAGGGAGGGCAGCTCCGCGCCAGCTTCGTCCCGTCAGACTCCGGCGACGGCCAGGGCGGCAGCCATGGCCGCCAGCCGACGCTTGTCGGTTCCAAACTGGGCCATCACCTGAGCCTGCCGCTGCTGCCAATCTCGAGCCCTGCCCATCAGGTCCGGGTGGGTGGGGATGAACTCGGTTGTCAGTCGCCCCGCCAGAAAGTCGGCGTCCTCCAGCAGGACGGCGTGATACGGGATGTTGGTGGTGATCCCCGCGATCCAGTATTCCCAGAGGGCGCGGCGGGCCCGGGCCGCGGCCTGCTCCCGGGTGGGCCCATGCACTATCAACTTGGAGATCATGGGGTCGTAGAAGGGGCTCACGACCCCTGGGCCGGCCAGCGAGCTGTCCACCCTGACGCCCGGGCCGGAGGGCTCGTGGTAGGCGGAGACCCGGCCCGGAGTGGGCAGGAAGTCCTCCCACGGGTCCTCGGCGTTGACCCTGCACTCGATCGCCCAGCCGTCGCGGCGCACCTGCTCTTGGGTGAGCGACAAACGCTCGCCCAAGGCGACCCTCAGCTGGGCCACCACCAAGTCGACCCCGGTCACCAGCTCCGTCACCGGATGCTCCACCTGAAGCCGGGTGTTCATCTCGAGGAAGTAGAACGAGCCTCGGGACTCGATGAACTCCACGGTGCCCGCGTTGACGTAGCCGACCGCCCGGGCGGCTCTGACCGCGGCCTCCCCCATCCGCTGGCGCATCTCCTCGGTCACCGCGGTGGAGGGGCTCTCCTCGAGCAGCTTCTGGTGGCGCCGCTGGATCGAGCACTCGCGCTCGCCGAGATGGATGGTGTTGCCGTGGGAGTCGGCCAACACCTGGATTTCGATGTGGCGGGGCTCGTCCACCAGCCGCTCCAGAAACACCCGGGGATCTCCGAAGGAGCGGGCAGCGGCGTCGCTGCAAACCTGGATGGCGTACTTGAGCTCGTCCTCGTCCCGGGCCGCCCGCATGCCGATGCCCCCGCCCCCGGCGGAGGCCTTGACCAGGATCGGGTAGCCGATCTCGTGGGCAGCCGCCACGGCCTCCCCCTGGTCTGCGATGGCATCGGTCCCAGGCACCACCGGGACGCCCGCCGCCCGCATCCTGCCGCGAGCGGTGACCTTGTCGCCCATGGCAGCCATGGCTTCCTCGGGCGGCCCGATCAGCACCAGGCCGTTGTCAGCGCAGGCCCGGGCCAGCCTGGGGCTCTCGGACAGGAATCCGTAGCCGGGATGGATCGCCTGCGCGCCGCTCTCCTTGGCGGCCGCGATGAGCCGGTTCAAGTCGAGATAGGACTGCGCGGCCGGACTTGGCCCGATCTCCACGGCCGCGTCCGCCAATCGGGTGTGGAAGGCGCCCCGGTCGGCCTCGGAATGGACCGCCACCGAGCGCAGCCCAAGATCCCTGCAGGCCCGGATCACCCGGACCGCAATCTCGCCGCGGTTGGCCACCAGGACGGTGTCGAACACCTGGGCCGGCCTCAGGCGATGGTCACCAGGGAGTCGCCCCGGCTGACCACCTGCCCCTCGGCCACGTTGACGGCCTGGACGATGCCGGCGACATCAGAGGGGATGTCGTTCTGCATCTTCATCGCCTCCAGCACGGCGATTGTCTGGCCGACCTCGACGTGGTCGCCGACCCTGACCGGGATCTTCGCGATCAGCCCCTGCATGGGGGCCTTCACCGCCCCCCCGCCAGCCGGTGTCGGCGGCCTCTGAGCCGCACCGACGGAGCCCAGGTCCCTGGCCACCACCTTGACCTCGAACAGCTCCCCGTCCACCTCGACTGTGAACTGCCTGGCCGCCGCGGCCTCCTCCACCGGCCGCTCCGGGGCCGCTGTGGGCATGGGCGGCGCGGCCATGGGGATCCCCGCCGCGTCCCCGATCGGCTCACTCAGATCCCCGCCATCCACCAGCGCCGCGGCCGCTTCCTTGATGACAACCGCCGGTTCAAGCTCCGGCTCGTCTCCGAGGCGCTCGCCTCTCAGCTCACCGCGAATGGCGTTGGCGGTCGCCTCGGGAAAGAGCACGAACTCCAGCAGCTTCTCATCCGATGGCTCGCCCAGCCCGCGGCGGACCAGGCGCCGGCGAGCGGCCCCCAGCATCGGCTCGAGCACGTCGCCCGGGCGCACGGTGATCGGCTCCTCGGTGCCGATCACCCGTCGTCTGACCTCTGGGTCCGGGGGCCCCGGCGGCTCCCCGAAAAGCCCCAGGAAATAGTCCTTCAGGTCCTGCCCAACGATCAGGTAGCGATCCCCCGAGGCCACGTTGGCCACCGCCTGGCTCACCACCACCTCGGCCACGGGGCTGATCAATGCCGGGTAACCCATGTCGGCCCGAACCCGGGAGATCTCCTCCACCACCGCCGGAAGGCGCTCCTCGACCCCCTGGGCCTCACACTCCCAAACCAGGTGCTGTTGGACGGAGGGAGCCATCTGGGTCCTCAGAGTGCTCGAATCCAGCTGCCATCCGTTGGGGTCGGCGACGAGGCCGTAGAGGGGCATCAGTCGATCCAGGCTGTCCGCCGCCGCCAGCACCGCGGCTGGATCCACATCCGGGGCGAGCTCGGTTCCGCGCAGCGCGGCCAGCACCCCCTCGGTGCCCGGCAGTGATGCCCCCCCCGCCAGCGGCGAGAGGCAGACGTCGAGCGAAGTGGCCCCCGCCTCGGCGGCGGCCAGGTAGGCAAAGGCGGCCTGGCCCGTGATCGTGGCGCAGTGGACGCTGACCGGTAGGCCGGTCTGGGCCACCAGGCCGGAGACGATCGACCTCGCACTGCCGGCGCCCAGCATACCCGCTGGGTCGAAGAGGCTGAGGCTCTGGAATCCCATCCCAGCCAGGTCCACGCCCAGGCGCACGAAGCCATCGTTGGAGTGGACCGGACTCTCCGTGTACACGAGGGCGGCCTCGGCGAGCTTGCCGGCGGCGCGGACGGCCTCGACCACGCGCGCCAGATTGCGCACATCGTTGAGGGGATCAAAGCACCGGAACACATCCAGCCCCAGGCTCGCCACCGTGGCCACGAAGCGGTCCACCACATCGTCCGGCAGGGGCCTGTTGCCGACCAGAGCCTGCCCCCGAATCAGGCCGTAGAGGGGCAGCGAGGTGGCCGCCCGGACGGCCCGCAGCCGGTCGAACGGGTCCTCTCCAAGATTGCTGAGAGCTACCCCGAAGGTCGCGCCGCCGAACACGTCAAGGCCCGCCAGGCCACTGCCGTCCAACTGCTCGGCCAGCGCGGTGAGGTGGCGGGTCCTCAGCCGACTGGAGAGGAGAGTCTGCTGCCCGTGACGAAGGCAGCTCTCGATCAGTCCTACAGCGGCCATTGCCTGCCCAGATTAGCGGGCTTTGGGCACCGCCTGCCGAGACGGCCCGCCGCCGCCGGCCTCCCACCTCGCAATGCTCCGGTCTTCAACTGACCGGCTGCCGTCCCCAAGGGGGACCATGGCGCCGCCTGGCTCATGGCTCTGGCTCTGGTCTCGAGGCTCCGCGACAGTTCCGGTTCTCACTTCGTCGCTTGGTCGGCTGAGACCGCTCCCGGTCTCGACGTCCGCCTCACACGCCTTCTCGACCTCTGCCGCAGGGGCGGCGACCCGCCCGGTCCTGGGCTGTCAGCGCCGTGAGTCCGGCCTGGTTCTCAGCGGCCCCAGTGTCGACGTACGACTCTCTGTTCGCTCTTGTCACCCCGCGCGAACAGTTCGCGGACCCCGACCAGCCTGGCCAGACGACTCACCGACAGCCGGTCGACCCAGCCGACCCGGGCGCGCCGATCGCGACCTGGCCCCAGCAGTCAAAGGCGGACCGCCCCAGCTCACCTCTTCCCAACTTCCTGGGCTGGTGGGCGGCTCGGCTCCCCCAGCCAGCCCTCAGGCCGGACCCCGCAAGGCGGCGCACTCGACGCACCTGACCGCCCAGGGCAGGGCTTCCAGCCGCCCCGCCGGGATGGCACGACCGCAGCGTTCGCAGCGACCGTAGCCGCCGGTCCCCAGCCGCTGGAGGGCGGCTCGCACCTGATCCGCCAACTTCTCCAGCTGCTCCGCCGCTCGCGCTCGGGCGAGCCGATCTGAGACCTCGTTGATGTGATCGCCGGCGCGCTTGCCATACTGCACGGGAGCGGTGGGCGCGCCGAGGCCGAGACTCAGCTCGGCCAGCTCCGAATCCAGCTCCACCAGCTTGGTCTCGAGGCGGACCCGAGCCTCTCCCTCGGTGCCTGGGTTCGCCGGTTGGGGGTTGGCGTCAGGCATACGCAGAACTGCCTACCCAGCTTGGTCGAAGCGTAATCAGGCGGCGATGTCGGAACGGTAGCGGATCCCCTCAAAGTGGATCTGGGCCATCCCGGCGTAGGCCGCCCCTCGAGCGGCGCGGAGATCGACCCCGGTGGCGACACAGATCAGCACACGGCCGCCCGCGACCCCCACCGCCCTGTTGGCGACGGCCTTGGTGCCCATGTGGAATACCAGGCAGCCCAGAGCCTCAGCGTCCGCCACGCCCTCGATCAAGCCTCCTTCCTGGACCGGTTCTGGGTACGGCTCCCTGACCGCCACCACGCCCACCGAACAGGCGGCGGCTGAAGCCGGAGGACCTGCAAGCCCGAGGTCGCCCGCCGCAACTGCCCGCAGCAGGGGCACGGGATCGGACAGCAGGGGGAGAAGCACCTCGGCTTCGGGGTCCCCGAACCGGGCGTTGTACTCCAGCACGTTGATCTCGTTCCCGACCAGCATGCCTCCGATGTAGAGGCAGCCGCGAAACGGCCTTCCCAACCGCGACATCTCGGCCAGCGTCGGCGCCACGATCTCGGCCAGGGCCCTTCGGTTCAGCTCGTCGGCAGGCGCCAGCCGCGGCGGCGCATAGGAGCCCATGCCACCGGTGTTGCCGCCCAAGTCCCCGTCCAGGGCGCGCTTGTAGTCACACGCCGGGGGCAGCATCACCGCCCGCTCGCCGTCACAGAGCGCGAAGAGGGAGACCTCGGGCCCCTCGAGCCGGTCCTCGATGATCACCGTCCGACCCGCCTCTCCCAGCGCGCCCCTCACCATCAGCCGGTCGATGACGGAAGCCGCCTCCTCCGGGCCCTGGCACACGAATGCTCCCTTGCCCAGCGCCAGGCCGTCCGCCTTCACCACCACCGGGCCATCACGGAGCCGCACCTGCCGGCGCGCCTGGTCGGGATCGCGGCAGACGGCGAAGGGGGCGGTGCGGATACCGACCCGAGCCATCAACTCCTTGCCGAACGCTTTGCTGATCTCCAGCTCACCAGCGGCCCGGGTGGGCCCGAAGAAGCTGATCCCGCTGGCGCCGAGGGCATCTCCAACCCCGGCCGCCACCGCCGCATCGGGTCCCAGGATGACCAGATCGGCGGCCTCCGCCCGGGCCAGCCCCGCGATGCCGGCAGCATCGGTGGCGGCAACATTCCAGTTGGATCCCAGCTGGGCTGTGCCCCCATTGCCCGGGGCACAGCTGACCCGGGCCACCTCCGGGCTGCGCGCGCAGGCCCAGGCGAGGGCATGCTCCCTACCCCCACCGCCGACCACCAGCACGTGCAGCCCGGCCGCGCCCGCGGGTTCGGTCACTCCCACTCGATAGTCGAGGGTGGCTTGCTGCTGATGTCGTAGACGACCCGATTGACCCCGGGCACCTCGTTCACGATCCGCCGGCTGATGTCGGCCAGAACGTCGTAGGGAACCCGCGCCCAGTCCGCTGTCATCCCGTCCTCGGAGGTCACGATCCTGACCGCGACGACATTGGCGTAGGTCCGGAAGTCGCCCATCACGCCCACACTGCTGACGGGGGTCAGGATCGCAAAGCTCTGCCAGACCTTGCCGTAGAGGCCGCTGTGCTTGATCTCGTCGATCACGACCCAGTCCGCCCCTCGCACCGTCTCCAGGCGCTCTCGGTTGACCTCGCCGATGATCCGGATCGCCAGCCCCGGCCCGGGGAAGGGCTGGCGCATGACCAGGTCGTCAGGCAGTCCCAACGCCCTTCCCACCCGGCGCACCTCGTCCTTGAAGAGGTAGCGCAGCGGCTCCACCAACTCGAAGCGCATTCCCAAGGGCAGCCCGCCGACATTGTGATGGGTCTTGATCTTGCGCGCGCCGAAGGTGTCGGCCGAGGTGCTCTCGATGACGTCCGGGTACAGGGTCCCCTGGGCCAGGAAAGGCACTGGACCCAGGCGGCCGGTCTCCTCCTCGAAGGCGGAGATGAACTCACGGCCCACGATCCTGCGCTTCTCCTCAGGGTCGACCACACCCGCCAGGGCATCCAGGAATCTGTCCTCAGCCTCCACCCGGACGATCTTCATCCGCATGCTGCGGGTGAGGACGTCGATGACCCGGTCGGCCTCACCCCGGCGCAGCAGGCCGTTGTCCACGAAGATGCAGGTGAGCTGGTCCCCGATCGCGCGGTGGACCAAGGTGGCGACCACCGCTGAGTCGACCCCCCCAGAGAGCGCGCAGATCACGCTCGCCTCGCCGACCTTGCGCCGGATCTCCGCGACCGCCTGATCGACGAAGCTGGTCGCCTCCCAGTTCCCCTGGCAACCGCAGGTCTGATACAGGAAGTTGGCCAGCATCGCCGCCCCCTGGGGAGTGTGGGCGACCTCGGGATGGAACTGGATGCCCACCCGCC
>JAKAWF010000175.1 GCA_021817025.1 bacterium | reverse complement strand
GGGGCTTGTACTTCCTGGCGGCGTCGGCCGGGGAGCGAGGTGGGTGCGCGTCGACCGGTAGCCGGGGCGGGTCGGGCTTGTGCTCCGTGATGTTCAACGGCGAGGATGTCGTGCTGTCATCTCGCCGTTGCCGCCCTCCAGGCCGCACGGTGACACCAGCCTCCTTCAGGGCACGCCGCACGGTGCTCACCGCCACGTGCAGCTCGGCAGCGACCCACTCCGCGGACCGCCCCTCGGCGTAGAGCTGGGCGTCCCGACCCACCTCTTCGCCGTGGAGGGCCCGGTGATCCCGCTTCGGGACGCCATGGCGTCGGACGTGCCCGAGGGCGGTCGTCCGATTTGCCCGGGACGACGCCGCCAACTCCTCTACCGGGACACCTGGACGGTAGGCGGCGACCAGGTCGGCCACCTCGCCAGGTGCGAGGCGCCGCTGCACTGGGAGCGAGGCCACCAAGGGATCGGTCGGGTGAACAGGAGCCTCCCCCGGCCTCTGCCGCAGCACCGTCCCCAGCGGCCGCAGGTAGACTGCAGGGCCATCTACCTGGGCAAACGCGTTGTCGGCCGCCTTCGAGGATGGTCTTGTACTGTCACAAGGCAAGACCACCGCATCATTGACCACCGTCGTCGCTGGGGCGCCCGGATCGGGGCGCGAACCGCGAGTGAGCGCTAGCTCAGTCACCTTGGCGCCCGCCCGCTCGACGGGAATCGATGGCAGGACCAGGAGCGGGGCTCCGGGACGTCGAACTGGCCGGTAACTGAGGCGTAGGACAGTCCGGCGCCTGACGCAGCGATGATGTCCACCAGGTCGCCGACATCCCCGAAGCCCTCGGGATCTCGCGTGGGCAGCGGAAGCCCGGCGGCGCAGGCGCTGGCCGCGATCAAGACATCGACAGCGCGGGCACCCCATGCCTTGCCCCCGGAGGCGGTGACTGCTGAGTGGATCCGCCCGTACGCTCGAGCCGACTCGCCATCGAACGGAGGTGGATCGAAGGCGGCCTCGCCACCGTGGAGCCGATCTTGCCGGCGGCCGCGCTCGGCGGCGTCAGCGGCGGCATGGGGCGAGGCCACGAGCTCGGCCGCGGTGGTCGCGCAGACGGCAAGCTCAATGGGGAGCTGGCCGACCTCCAAGCGCTCGAGGCCGACGACCACGGAGGTGTCTACGACCCCGCGCCGATGACGCCGGTGCTCACGCACAGGGCCGGTTGTCTTGGGAGGCGACGCGGTCGAGGTCGGCGCGGAGTCGGTCCAGGTCGACGCTCGGCGCGCCCTGGAACATGGCCATGGTGGCCTCGGCGCTCACGAATCGGTGCCGGCGAAGCGGGGCCAGCTCACCGACAGGTACGCCGCCGAGGGTGACCGGGAACGTCTCGCCCTCGGCCAGCCCAGGCATGGTCTGTCCGCTGTCGTTGCGCAATTGCCGCCGGGTGATGTCTCCACTCATGACGCCAAGGGTGGCGCGACGTGCTACCCCGGGTGGTCCCGAGCAAAGTGCCGAGCGTCTCCCCTGCCACTGTGGCGGAGCAGGCCCGGCGACGGGTCCTTCAGTGAGGAGGCCCAGATCGCTTCGCTCGTACCCCGAGCGTGCATCGCGCGACCGCGTGGTGGCTGGGATGTGGCTGTCCGGTTGCGCCCCGGTGACGTTGTGGTGCTCGCCGCCGTGCGGGTGGGCTGCGCGCCGCATACTGCGAGGGCGACCATTTGCTTGATAGTGGGGAGGTCGAGACCTACTTGCCGCTGAGCGCGCCCGCTCCCACCGCCCCGCCGTCCGCGCCCTCTGAAGCTGGCGGCCCGGCCGGTTCCATCTCGGTGGGCCGGTGGCTTCGGATCCTGTGGGCTCCGCTGCTGGTCTTGGCAGTGGTGCCCCTGGTGCTCACGGAGGCGGGCTTCTTCCCCATCCACGACCTCGTGGGCAGCGCCATTCTCGATGTTGTCTATCTGAGCCATGGCGCCTTCGGCCTGGCCCACGGCCACGTCCCATATGCACCCCTCTTCATGACCTATCCCGACCAGCGTCTTCCCTTTCTGTACCCGCCCTTGACGCTGTTGCTGGCGCTGCCGCCGGTGGTGGCTGGACCGCTGTACGCAGTCGCCTTCTCGGTCGAGATCCTGATCCTCATGCTGCTGGGTTCCCTGGTCTTGGGGACGGCGGTCAGGAGAGCGGGGATGACGTCTCCAGTGGGCCTGGTCACGGCCACCCTGCTGCTGGCCGTGGGCCCTGTCCTGCTGACCAGGGTGGACGCGATCCAGGGGCTGCTGGTGGCCGGTTCGGCTCTGGCCCTGATGCGGCGCCGCCACGTGTGGGCGGTGGCCCTGGTGGCGCTGGCGGTCCTGATCAAGGAGACCGCGGTGCTGGCGGCGGTGCCGGTGGGACTGTGGTGCCTCCTCCCCGGCCCTGGGGAGGCGGTGCCCCTGCGGCGCCGGCTGGAGGAGGTGGGGCTGGGTCTGCTGCCCGCCTTCCTGATCTTCGCCCTCTTCGTGATCTGGTCCCACGGCGGGGAGGTGACCTCAGCCCTGTCCAGCGTCCACCGCGGGCTCGAGATCGAGAGCGTGCCCGGCAGCGTCGCGATCATGCTCGGCCACTTCTTCCCGGTCCGGCCCTACTTCGGGCACCTCGCGTCGTGGCAGCTGGCGACGCCTGTCGCGGGACTGCTGGCGGGCGCCTTCACGGCCGCAGGGGCAGTGGTGATCATCGCGGGCGCGGTCCTCTTCGCCAGGCAGCATCGCCATCCCGCGACCGCGATCTCGTTCTGCGTCGCGGTCGGACTGTGCGCCACCCCGGTGCTCTCGCCCCAGTACCTGCTGGACCTGCTGCCGGTGCTGGCCGTGGCGGCGTGTCTGGAGTTCCTTCCCAGGCGGGGAACTCAGACAATTCTCTTGGCACTGGTGATGGCGTTGCTGACCCAGGCCGAGTTTCCCGCTCTGTTCGAATTCGTGGTCAAGCTGCAGCCCCTGGGGGTCTCTCTGCTGTTCGCTCGCAACCTGATCCTGGTGGTGATCGCGGTCCTGCTGGCCCGACGCGCCCGCGGCCTCTCCGAGGCGGCCCCGGCTTCCGCTCCGGCCGCTCCCGCCATCGTCACCTGAGGGACAGGACCCGGCTGCGACGGATCCCCGGGCCGGGGCGTCCCACTGACGTGAACCCGATGCCGACAAGGGTCGCTGTCGACGACCTGGAAAGGGCGAGGGGCGGGGACCAGGCGGCTCTCGCCCTGCTGCTCACACCCATGCTAGACCCCGGCTACCGGCTGGCGATGGCCATCCTGCGCCGGCGGGAGGCGGCCGAGGACGCCGTCCAGGACGCCTGCTTCAAGGCGATCCGGGCGATCGGGAGGTTCGAGGGAGACTCGGAGAGGTTGCGGCCTTGGTTCCTGACCATCGTCGCCAACCAGTGCCGCTCCGATCTGCGCCGGCCGATCTGGCGGTGGCTGCCGCTGCCGGAGGCGGCGGTCGCGCCCGGAAGTTCGCTCGAGGACCGGGTCGTCCAGGGAGCCGACCTCCGCCGGGAGCTGGCGGGGCTGGCCAAGGACCAGCGCCTGGTGCTGGCCCTCTTCTACTACCTGGACCTCCCCCTGGAGGAGGTCGCGACGGTCCTGGGCCTGTCGGTGAGCGCCGCTCGATCGCGTCTGTACCGGGCGGTGGCGGCCCTCAGGGCCAGGCTTGGCGAAGCGGAGGAAGTCAGATGAACCGTTCGATCGAGGAGCGCATCCGCACCGCCTTCGAGGTGGAGTACGAGCCCCCCCTGGCTGATCTGCGCCAGGGCTTCGGGAAGCGCCGCCGCCTGCCCCGGAACGCGAGGTGGGGCCGGTTGGCGGCGGCGGTGGCGGTCGCCGCCGTGGTGACGGCGGCCATCAGCGTGCCGCGGCTGCTGGGCCTTGGAGCGGGCCCCACCACCGCCAATCCGAGGGGGTGGACCACCTTGGTGCCGAACTTTGGCTACGTCATCGTGGCCACTGCCGAGAATCTCAGCGGCCGGGGCGGGACCCAGCTGCTTGGGGTCGAGCCGCCGGGCCGCTATGTCGGTTTCCTGGTCGAGAGTCAGTGCATTGGGGGGAAGGCAGGGCAGCTGCCTGGCAAGGTGCGGGGGCTCGGGGTGGTGGTGGGCACCAAGGCCGGCACCGGCACCGGGTTCTTCATCGGGGCTCCCTCCTCCGGGAGCTCCTGCGTCACCCCCGGGGTCGGCGGAGGCTTGGAGGATGCGAAGGTCGGCCAGCCGACCAGGATCTACGTGACGGCGGCCCCCGGGATGCGCTGGAGGGTGGCCATGGAGGTGGCGCGCGGCTCGGTGCTGCCGAGGCTGCCCAAGACCCTCGGCAGCTGTCCCACCCAGCAACTGGGCTGGGGCTTCCAGGACCAGAACCGGGGCGGGAGCCTGATCCTCACCCTCAATTCACAGCTGCAGCGCGCACCCGGCACCGCATCTCCCGCCAGCTGCCACCTGGTGGTCCCGGTCCGGCTTGGCCTCTACTACGCGGGCACGGAGCAGCCGATAGCGGGGAGCGGAGCCAGCTTCTCGACCGGGACCATGGTGGGGAACCTGGGCGGCAGCAGCAAAGGCGCGCTCACTCAGGTGACGGTGTCCTGGAGCTGGGCCAACTGGTGCGGCGGCGAGAGGACGGTGCAGGCAGTCTTCTTCGGCCCGGACTCGGCTGTTCTGATCGACGCCACCCTGGGTGGCGGCGGTGGCCCACCCCCACCCCTGTGCCACTCCGGCGCCAAGGGTTTGGAGCTCAGTCCCCAGAAGTGACAAGGGTTCTCCCCGGGGTCCTCCCGCCGCTTCCGCGGTGTTAGGCTGGCGGCAGTGCCGAGGAGTCGAGGTGGCTAGGGATCCCGAGCTGAGGGAGAGACCGCCCTCGTCATCCGACCCAGAGGGCGCCGGGTCGCGCTGGCTCATCGCCGGGGTGGCGGCGGTCGTCCTGCTCACCCTGCTTGCCATAGTCGCGGTGGCGACCCAGGCCCACTACGCCCAGCAGCTGATCCCCACCCCCGCCCGCGGGGTGCCGGGAGGATCGGCGGTCGTGGGCCAGCTGGGGGTCACGATCCTGCTGGCAGCGGGGGAGCTCGGGATCGTGGCGGTCCTGGTCTTCTTCCCGTATCGCCGGCTGGCCCATCTCGGCGACCCGGGCCCGCCCGTGGCCCGACTCAGCCGGGGCGCCAAGCTGCGGCTGGTGGGGCTGTCCTTCGGGCTGCTGGCGGCCCTGCTCCTGCTGGTGTTCCTGGGTTTGAAGCGTCGCCGGGTGCCGTTTCACGCCCCTCTCGCCGCCGGCGGCGGGCGCCTGCCCGCAAGTCTGACCCACCAGACCGGATCGGTCAACATGGGCGGCGACTTCCTGGCCGCCTCGATCGTGGTGCTCCTCTTGGTGTTGGCGGCAGGTGCGACCGTCTACCTGCGCTCCCGCTGCCACGGCAACTGGCACTCGGCGGCAGCGCCCGAATCCGCACAGCCAGAGCTCCCTGAGGAGCTGGCCGGCGCTCTCGACGGCGGGCTTGACGAGCTCTCGTCCGGGGCGGACCCGCGCCTGGCCGTGATCCTCGCCTACTCCAGGATGGAGCGCGCCCTGGGCGAGCGCGGGCTGATCCGCCACCACTTCGAGACGCATCTGGAGTATCTGGAGCGGGCGCTGACGGGGCTTCGAGCCAGCGGCTCCACCCTGGCCCGGCTGACCGCGCTCTTCGAGACCGCCCGCTTCTCCCCCCATCCGGTCGACGGGGGGATGAGGCAGGAGGCGGAGGCAGCTCTCACGCGCCTGCGCGACGAGCTCCGGACTTCGATCTGATCACCCACGACGGCCGGCGGCGCCCACCGAGTGGATATAGTTTCCCGGTGGCCTGCGAGTTCTGGTGCCGGGCGCGCTCTGACCTCGGGCCTCGCGTCGGCTTGGGCTTGAGGCCCTCCCGGCTGTGAGACGTCACCTCATCGGAGTGGCCGAGCTGGGCGTGCTGGCCACTCTGGGGGCCCTGTTCCTGGCCGCCCGGAGTGGGGTCCCGACCCAGGATCTGTGGCGGGGGTATCTCCTCTTCATGTGCTCCCTGGGGGCCTGGCTCCTGGTCCAGGCACTCCGTCACAGCGGCGACCCGCGCCCGGGTCGTTCCCGGGCCCCGCGCCGTCGGCAGCCGGGGATCCCGGCGGAGCTGACCCAGGTCGGCGACCTGCTGCGGGCGGGAGCGGCCAGCCGTGCCGAGTTCGACCGGGGGATGCGGCCCCTGCTGCGGGAGATCGCCACCGACCGGATGCTGCTGCTCGGGGTCGATGCCGACCGCCAGCCGGGCCAGGCTGCCGCCCTGCTGGGGCCGCGGCTCACCGAGCTGGCCCTCACCAGGGGCGCATCCCTGGCCGAGATCCGGGACCGCGGCCCCAGCCCAGCTGAGGTGGCGCAGTTGCTGGACCGCCTGGAGGCGCTCGCCAGGTGAGCGATCTGCAGGAGTTGCAGGAGCGCTCGCGGGCCCTCCTCGACGAGGTGGAGCGTGCCGTGGTCGGCAAGCGGGGGGTGTTGGAGCTGGTGCTGCTGGGGCTCTTGGCCGACGGCCACGTCCTCCTGGAGGACTTCCCGGGGCTGGCCAAGACCCTGATCGCCCGCTCCTTCGCTCAGGCCTGCGACCTGCAGTTCTCCAGGATCCAGTTCACCCCCGACCTGATGCCCTCGGACATCACCGGCTCCTCCGTCTTCAATCAGCGCACCGGCGACTTCGAGATGCGCCCGGGACCGATCTTCGCCAACCTGCTGCTGGGGGACGAGATCAACCGCTCCCCACCGAAGACCCAGGCGGCCCTGCTGGAGGCGATGCAGGAGCGGCAGGTGACCATCGAGGGGGTCACGCGCCCTTTGCCGAGCCCATTTCTGGTGCTGGCAACCCAGAACCCGATCGAGTACGAGGGCACCTATCCCCTCCCGGAGGCGCAGCTCGACCGCTTCCTGATGCGCATCGGGGTCGGCTATCCCTCGCGCGCCGAGGAGCAGGGCATGCTGGAGAGCCGTCGCCGGCGCCAG
>JAKAWF010000174.1 GCA_021817025.1 bacterium | reverse complement strand
GTATCGGCGTTGTAGACGCAACGCCAGCCGGTCAGGTCGCGACCCGCGCCGGCCGCGATCTCCCGGATCCGGGCCAGCCCTTCCCCGACAACGGTGGTAACTGTGTCGCAGGGCCGCAGCAGAGGCACCCAGCCGTCGCCCACCAGAGCCGCCCGAGTGAGCGCGGCGGAGGACATGCCGCCCACCAGCACCGGGACCGGCCGTGCCGGCACCGGGTAACAGAGCACCCCCGGTGGCAGCGTGTAGAAGCGCCCCGCCATGGCCCCAGGACGTCCTGTCCAGCATGCCCGTACCAGCCTGATCCACTCGTCGAGCCGTTCACCACGAGCCGCAAACGGCACTCCCAGAGCCTCGAATTCCTCCGCCAGCCAGCCGGCACCCACGCCGAGCACCACTCGGCCCGATGTGAGCCGGTCCACAGTGGCGATTTCCTTGGCCACCACCACGGGCTGGCGCAGGGTCCCGATGAGAACTCCCACCGCCAGCTCCACGCGCTGGGTCAGCGCCCCCAGAAACCCGAGGCAGGTCACGGGGTCGAACCAGGGATCCTCGGGTCGCCAATGAGCCTGCCCGTCATCGGAAAACGGAAACGGCGAGTTTGTCCTGCTGGGCATCACGACATGGTCGCTGAGCCAGACGGAATCGAATCCCGCTGCCTCGCAAGCCATTGTCGGCTCCGCGATGCCATAACGGGTGACCTGCTCTCCGTAGTTGTCTACCTTGGCCCCGAACCTCACGCCCACTCCCCGGGCAACCCGACAGGAGCATGAGGACTGAACATCCGCCACATCGTACATCCCAGCTGTTCGGCGTCGCAAGAGCTGGTACCAGCCCGTATCACCCCCTTGCCACGACTTTGAGGGCCCATCCCTCAAGGTACGGACCAGTCGGCGGCGTGCCCTGCCCGAGCCTGGGCCCGGCCGCTGCAGCTGAGGCGTTCGCAACTCAATCCTGGCGCGCTGGAATACCTAACGCGCCACCACTCATGACCACTTACGACTCCCTGCCACTCCCGCCTGACCCGGTGCGGAGGCAAAGCGACATCCCATGCCAACCGATTGCGGGCCGGACCGCCCGCTACCCCTTGACAACCGAGCCTCGTCCATTCACACTGCACGCACATTAGTGTTGGTGGACTCCTTGCCATACCCAGAGCTGCTCGGATCACAATTCGGAGGCACGCCGATGGCAGATGAGGCGGCGGCAACCACGTCGGGCCCGCCAGCCCCCCGGGCCTGGGGCGTGTACGGCGCTCGCAGCGAGGTGGGCGCCCTCAACAACATCGCGGCGCAGACGATCCTGGACGCGATTGGAGAGGTGCGCCTGGGGCAGGTGCATGCGCTTGGCATCCCCATCTTCGATCCCCGAGGAGACCCCGTGTCGCCGGATCGGCCGCGCGCGCTCCATGTGGTGTACCGCGACTTCTCGCACTACCGCTCCGGGATCTGCCATCCCCTCCCCGGAGGGGTGGGCTCCGTGGACGACGGCATCTTCATCTCCTGCCACGGCACCACCCATATCGACGCCCTCGGCCACATCTTCGTCCAGGGCCAGATGTGGGATGGTCGTGATGCTGAGCTGGCGACCCCCGGCCTGAGATGGGCCAGTGTGGCGGCCGTGGCGGCGCGGGGCATCGTCGCCCGGGGCGTCCTGATCGATGTCGCTGGCGACGAGGGCGTGGACCACCTCGACCGCCAACGGCACGTCACCCTGGCCGATCTGCTGCGAGTGCTGGACCGCGAGGAGGTCGCCGTCCAGCCTGGTGACATCATCCTCCTGCGCACCGGCAGCCTGGCTCGCTTCTATGCCTCCGGAGCAGAGGCCTTCTTCGACCAGTATTCCGAGCCGGGCCTGAGCTATGAGCTGGACCTCTTGGAGTGGTTCCGCGACAACCGGCTGGCCGGGCTGGGCAGTGACACTCTCTCCAACGAGCTACCGGTCGCGCCGACCATCGACGCCGGCTACCCTCTGCACCGCTTCCTCCTGAGGGACCTGGGGGTGACCTTCCACGAGGCCCTCTGGCTGGAGGATCTGGCGGCAGCCTGCCGCGCCGACGCTCGCTACACGGGCCTCTACGTCGCCTCGCCCCTCAAGCTGACCGGCGCCAGCGGCTCGCCTGTCAACCCCCTGTTCATCAAGTGAGGGAAATGTCTGCTAACCAGCCCTGCTCAGCGCCACCCGCCCTTCCCCAGATCGCCAGCTACTTCCGGGCCTCCGTGCCAGCGCTCGCCCGTGTCGTTGGAGGCAGGCCGGCCATCTACCTGGACAGCCCCAACGGCACGCAGATGCCGGAGCCGGTGCTGCGAGCGATGTCGGACTACATCCGCCATGGGATGGCCAACCGCCACGGGGAGTTCCTCACCAGCGAAGAGACCGAGGCCTCCATTCACCGGGCCCGGCGGGCTGTGGCCGACCTGCTCGGCAGGGGATCAGCCCCGGTTGTGTTCGGCCAGAACATGACCTCGCTGGCCTTCGCCCTGGCCACCGCGCTGGCCCGGGACTGGAGTGCCCCGGGCCTGGTGGTGGTCTCGGAGATCGACCATCGCGCCAACGTCGATCCCTGGGCCAGCGTCGCCTGCGATCACGGCCTGGAGGTGGCCTGGCTGCCGGTCGACCCCGAAACGGTCAGCCTCGACCTTACCCAACTGGACCGCCTGGTGGCCCCAGGGACCAGCCTGGTGGCGGTCTCCTTGGCTGCCAACGCAGTCGGCAGCGTGCAGGACGTGCGCGCCGTCACCGCGCGCGCGCACGAGGTCGGCGCCATCGCCATCGTCGATGCGGTGCATGCGGTTCCCCACCTCCCGGTCAACATGCAGACCCTCGGGGCTGACGTACTGTTGTGTTCGGCCTACAAGTTCTTCGGCCCCCACATCGGGATCATGGCGGTGCAGGGCGACCTGCTCGACCGGGTTCGCACCCTCAAGGTCGCCCCCGCTCCCCTGAGCGGGCCGGAGAAGGCGGAAACGGGATCGCAGAACCACGAGGCCATCGTTGGGCTCGCGGCCACGATCGCCTATCTAGAGGGGTTGGGCGGGGGGGACTCCCCGGCCGCTCGCCTCCACGACAGCATGCTTCGGATTCAGCGCTACGAGGACCAACTGGTGGCCCAGATGGTAGAGGGGCTCGCTGACATCCCTGGCCTGCGGATCTACCGCGCGCCGGACCCCAGGCCCAAGACGCCCACCGTGGCCTTCACCGTCAGGGGCAAGAGCCCGGTGGCGATCACCAGATACTGCGGTGATCGCGGAGTGCTGCTGACCCATGGTGACTTCTACGCAACCATCCTGGCGGAGCGGGTCGGAGTGGCCGCCCAGGGAGGGTGGATCAGGGCGGGGATGGCCCCCTACATCACCCCGGAGGATGTGGACTACGCGCTCGCGACCATCAGCGCGGCGAGCCAGGCATGAGGACGCGACCACCTCGCCTGGCGCACCGTCTCTCCTGGAGGAACGGAACTTGGCAATAGCGACCCCCACCCTTCACCACGTCGGGATAACGGTTGGAAGCCTGGAGCGGAGCCTAGCCTTCTACAGGGACATGTTCGGCTTGGAACCGCTCTTCGAGGTAACCGCTGAGGGACCCGAGCTCAGCGCGGCGGTGGGAGTCCCCGGAGCCCGGCTCCGGTTCGCCTTTATCCGAATCGGGGCTGCCGAGGTTGAGCTCCTGGAGTACGACAACGACCGCGATGCCTCCTTCACCCGCCGCAACTGCGACGTCGGCGCACCCCATCTCTGCCTTCACGTCGCCGACATCGCCCACAGCTACCAGGAGCTCAGGGCCAAGGGGGTGAGCTTCTACGCTCCTCCCCTTCTGATCGAGTCGGGGCCTCTGGCTGGCTGCCGATTTGCGTACCTCCGCGACCCCGACGGAATCACCCTGGAGCTCTTCGAAACCCCGAGCACAACCGAGTCAACCGATGGTTAGAGCTGGTGACCTAAACCCC
This sequence comes from bacterium, assembly GCA_021817025.1. Next base: position 3,051 of record JAKAWF010000174.1, on the reverse strand, counting down.
GCCGAGGACCCCGCCAGCCCGGATCGGGTCTCCATCGGCGCCCGCCTGCGGGAGCGCCGGCAGCGGAGCAACCTCTCCATCCGCGCCTTGGCCCGCTCGGTGCGCTGTTCGCCCAGCCTGATCTCCCAGATCGAGAGCGGCCGGGTGATCCCCTCGGTCAGCACGCTTTACGCGCTCGTGACCGCTTTGGACGTCTCGCTTGACTGGCTGTTCGCGCGGGCCGAGCGGGCGTGGGCGGATGAGCCGCAGGAGGCGCTCAGCCACCGTCCGCGGTTGATCATGCATCCGGAGCAACGACCCAGCATCGAACTGGAGCACGGGGTTCGCTGGGAGCGTCTCACGCCCACCGATGAACCCGGCGTCGAGTTCATGGAGGTCATCTATCCAGCCCGGGAGCGCCTGCCCAGGGACCAGCATGCCATCCAGCACGCGGGCCGGGACTATGCGGTGTTGCTCCAGGGCCTTTTGAGTGTGCAGGTCGGCTTCGAGAAGTGGGAACTGAGCCCCGGTGATTCTCTCGCCTTCGACGGGGCCGTGCCCCACCACTTCTGGAACCGCGGCCCGGAGCCGGTGCGAGCGATCTTTGTGGTCCTCGACCGGGGCCAAGAGAGCCGATGAGAGGGCTGCGCTCGACTTTCCACCCGAGCTCGCCGGAGCACGGCCGACACCGCGTGGCAGAGACCGCGCGGGGGGGCGGCCGCCCAGGCCACAACCAGATGAACCCGTGGAGTGCAAATTGGGGCAGTCGTCCCTCAGGAGGTGTGCAGTTATGAGAAGCCCGGCTCACGCCAGTAAGTGGCGTCTTCTGTTGGTGGCCGCGGGAGCCACGCTGCTGGTGAGCGCCTGCGCCAGCGCGGTATCCCCAACCCCGGTTCGAAAGGGCGGCACCGTCACCTTCGCGGAGCAACCCACCGCTCCTCCAAACTACATCCTGCCCCTGGCCAGCAGCTCCTACTTCACGGTCGCCAACCTGTCCGACTTCTCCCAGGACATGTACCTGCCCCTCTACTGGTTCGGGAAAGCCGGCGAGCCGGTGCTGAACAAGGGCCTCAGCGTCGCCGAGCCCCCTGTCTTTTCTGACCACAACAGCGTGGTCACCCTAAATCTCAAGCACTGGAGCTGGTCGAACGGCCAGCCCGTGACCGCGCGGGACGTCATCTTCTGGTTGAACCTGCTGAGCGCAGCCACCGACCCACTGGCGCCCACGGTGGGCACCACCACCAGCCCCGGTCCGGGCTGGGGAGCAGCCGTGCCCGGCGGCTTCCCCCAGAACGTGGCGAGCTACACCCAGACCGGGACCTATCAGCTCCAGCTCAAGCTCAACGCTTCCTACAACCCCACCTGGTACACCGACAACGAGCTGAGTCAGATCTACCCTCTGCCCCAGGCTGCCTGGGATCGCCTGTCTGCCGGCGGCACGGTCGGCAACTACGACTCTTCCGCGCAGTCACGCGCCCTGGCCCCGGCGTCGGCCCATCTGCCGGCGGGCGCATATCTACCGACCGACCCGGGCAGCGCGTCCAGCGGCGCGCTGGGAGTGGCCCAGTTCCTGAACCTGCAGTCGCAGGACCTCTCGACCTACGCCACCAATCCCCTCTGGAAGGTGGTTGACGGCCCCTTCGTCCTCAGGTCCTTCACCCCGAGCGGGTACGCCAAGCTGGTGCCCAACTCCAAGTATTCGGGCAGCCCCAAGCCCACCATCTCCGCCTTCGTCGAAGAGCCGTTCACGTCCGATACCGCTGAGTACAACGCGCTTCGGACCAAGAGCCTCACGATCGGGTACATCCCCCCACAGGATCTGGGCACCAAGAGCACCCTGGAGGCCCTGGGCTACCGGCTCGCCCCCTGGTATGAGTTCGGGGTCAACTACAGTCCCTACAACTTCACCAATCCCACCATCGGCCCCGTCTTCAAGCAGCTCTACGTCCGCCAGGCGATCCAGTCCCTGATCAATCAGCCGCAGTACATCAAGGACTTCATGGGCGGGATCGGCGCGGTGGGCAATGGACCGGTGCCCAGCTACCCGCACGGCAATCCCGACCAGAGCCCGCTGGAGGCGAAGGGCCAGGTCTACCCCTACGATCCCGGCCGCGCCGTGAACCTGCTGAAGAGCCATGGCTGGAAGGTGGTCCCGCGCGGCACCACCAGCTGCGTCCGACCAGGCAGCGCTGCCGGCCAGTGCGGCACCGGAATCCACCTCGGCCAGCCCCTGAGCTTCACCATGCTCTACGTGAGTGGCTCGACGGAGCTCACCTCGCGGATGGAAGCCCTGCAGTCCACCCTGGCGGCACAGGCCGGAATCACCATGGCCCTCAAGTCGGCCCCCTTCGGCCAGGTGGCCAGTCAGGTCGCGGCGGGGTGCACCTTCGCCACCCCCTGCAGCACCTGGGGAATGTCCGCATTCGCCAATTTCATCTGGGTTTACTCTCCCGACTATCTGCCCACGGGGGGCGAGCTCTTCGCCACCGGCGCCGGCAGCAACTTCGGGGACTACTCCAGCCCCACCAACAACGCCAATATCCTGGGCACCCACACCGCCTCCACCGCCAGCGCGGAGCAGGCGGCGCTGTTCCGCTATCAGAACTACCTGGCCCAGCAGCTGCCAGTGGCCTGGATGCCCAGCGGTCCCTACCAGCTGACGATGTACCGGAGCAATCTGCGTGGCCTGGTTCCCCAGGGAATCTTCGCTGAGATCTATCCTCAGCTGTACTCGTTTGCGGGATGACACCGGGACCGCTCGCCGACCCCGCGGCCATCGCCGCGGGGTCGGCTCGGTCCCAGGGGTCGAACCTGGTCTTGGCTGCCAGCCCCTCCACCGGCACCGCAAACCGGCTAGCGCGAAGCGCACCTTCAGCCGGGTCGAGGGGCCCAGGCCTCAGGGTGCTGGCATGACCCCAGCCATGGCAGAAGGCTATGCGCCATTTGGAAACTATCAGACCTGGTATGGCGTGGTCGGCAACCTGGACCCGCCCGGGCCCCCGGGACCTGCACCCCTGCTGATCCTGCACGGCGGGCCCGGCGGGACCCACGACTACCTGCTCTTGCTCGCCG